>NZ_JASCOS010000080.1:0-17104 GCF_029959705.1 Stenotrophomonas sp. PS02297
GTGCCGAGCCATGCTCGGCAGGGGCATGGCCGACAATGCACCGGCCCATCGGCATCTTGTAGGGGGGGGGGCGTCAGCCGCAAAGCTGGCTGCAATGAAATCGCAGCCGGCGTTGGGTCGGATTGATCGTCGACTTCGCGGCTTATGCCGCTCCTGCAAGCTGGATCCTTGCGGAAGCCCCAACCGAGCATGGCTCGGCACTACAAATCAGCACGGGCGCCTTCGGTTCACAAAGGCGCCCTTTTCATGCCGCCGGCAACAGCCTCAGTTGCGCGACTGCAGCTTGGACAGCAAACGCAGGAACTCGATGTACAGCCACACCAGGGTGACCATCAGTCCGAACGCGCCGTACCACTCCATGTACTTGGGTGCGCCGGCTTCCACGCCGCTCTCGATGAAGTCGAAATCCAGCACCAGGTTCAACGCGGCGACCACCACCACGAACAGGCTGAAGCCGATGCCGACCAGCCCGGAATCGTGGATGAAGGGAATGCGCACGCCGAACAGGCCCAGCACGATGGTCGCCAGGTAGACCAGCGCGATGCCGCCGGTAGCCGCCACCACGCCGAGCTTGAAGTTTTCGGTGGCCTTGATCAGCCCGCTGCGATAGGCGAACAGCAGTGCGAACAGGGTGCCGAAGGTCAGCAGTACCGCCTGGAACACGATGCCGTGGAAGCGCGCTTCGTAGATCGCCGAGATCGTGCCCAGGAACAGGCCTTCGGCCAGGGCATACAGCGGCGCGCTCACCGGCGCCCAGGTCTTCTTGAAGACGGTGACCATCGCCAGCACGAAGCCGCCGATCATGCCGCCCCACAGGTACAGGCGCGCACCGCTGGCGAGTTCGCCGGTGCCGGTCAGGGTGTGGTTCCATGCGAAGGCGGCGGTCAGCACGGCCAACAGCAACAGCAGGCCGGTCTTGTTGACGGTGCCGTTGAGGGTCATCGCATCGGCGCCGCGGGAGACCACGGTGCCACTGCCCAGGTCGAGGAAGGTGGAGTCGGAGAGGGCGGGGTTGCCGCTGCGCATGAGGGGCTCCTGGAGAGGCGGGAATGCCGGCAGCATAACCAACCGCCGTCGCGATGAAATCCGCCGTTGACAGACTGCTCCACAGTTCCGACAATAGCCGACCTTTCGGGGGGAACCTCGGGAGATTCACCGCCGGGGTATAGCGCAGTCTGGTAGCGCGCCTGCTTTGGGAGCAGGATGTCGGGGGTTCGAATCCCTCTACCCCGACCATCCGATGCGACCAGCGCGCGTTGGAGTGCGACGATCCGGTCAGAGCGCCCGTAGCTCAACTGGATAGAGCACCGGCCTTCTAAGCCGGCGGTTACAGGTTCGATTCCTGTCGGGCGCGCCAATCGGCGCAAGCGGTAGGTTGCAGGTTTTCAGTGGTGGCTGTAGCTCAGTTGGTTAGAGTACCGGATTGTGATTCCGGTGGTCGGGGGTTCGAATCCCCTCAGCCACCCCACTGAACAACAAAGACGCCGGAATATGTATTCCGGGGTTGAAAGAACTGAAGGGTGCGGGTAACATTCGCTCCCTGATTTTCAGGGCCGTTAGCTCAGTTGGTAGAGCAGTTGACTCTTAATCAATTGGTCCAAGGTTCGAATCCTTGACGGCCCACCAATAAGAACAGCCACCTGGTACGCCGGGTGGCTGTTTTCCTCTCAAGGTGAGGATCCTGCGTTTTCCAGCAGGAGTCCGGTGTCGCATGTGGTAACGCGCACCGTTGTTTCAGGGCTGTTAGCTCAGTTGGTAGAGCAGTTGACTCTTAATCAATAGGTCCAAGGTTCGAATCCTTGACAGCCCACCAGACAAGGGCATCCGCTGCGGCGGGTGCCCTTTTCTTTGCCTCCTCGCAGGCGAGCCGGGCCGGGTCTGCAGGCGCGCTGTGCAGCAACCGGCGCCACCATCCGGGCGGGTTGTATCGCGGGCGACGCTTGCGCGACCGGGGGCTGTTCCGGGAGTTTTTTGCCCGCAGGTCTGCAACAATGCCGGCCGGACGCGAAAGTGGCGGAATTGGTAGACGCCCTGGATTTAGGTTCCAGTGCCGCAAGGCGTGGGGGTTCGAGTCCCCCCTTTCGCACCATCCGTGAGTCGGCCGGATGGTCCTTGGGCGCGCCTGTCCGGCGGCAGGCTGGAAGCGCCAGCCGGAATCGGCGAAACTACAGGGCTGCGGCGGAATCGTGTCCGTCGGAAACCGTTCATCTTCCACATCGTACCGGGGCCTGGGCGCCACCGGTGGCAGGAGTCCACATGCAAGCTTCGATCGAATCCACCGGCAACCTGGAACGCCGCCTGACCTTCTCCCTGCCGGAGGAGCGCCTGCAGAGCCACATCAGTGGCCGGCTCGGCGAGATCGCCCGCACCGTGCGCATCAAGGGCTTCCGTCCGGGCAAGGTGCCGGCCAAGGTGGTCGAGCAGCGTTTCGGCCAGCAGGTGCGCGCCGAAGCGATGGACGGCCTGCTGCGCGAGACCTTCGATGCCGCGCTGCGCGAGCATGAGCTGCGCATCGCCGGCAACCCGCGCATCGACAAGGCTGGCGAAGGCGAGTTCGATTTCGTCGCCACCGTCGAGCTGGTGCCGGATTTCGGTGATGTCGACGTGACCAAGCTGACCGTGGTGCGCCACGCCGCCGAAGTCGCCGACACCGACATCGACCAGATGATCGAGAACCTGCGCCAGCAGCGCCGCAGCTGGAAGGCGGTCGCGCGCGGCGCGCAGGAAGGCGATCTGGTCGCGCTGGAAACCTGGTCGCAGGCCGGTGACGAGCGCCTGCCGGCCGAAGGCGTGGAGCAGGGCACGATCATTGTTGGCCAGGGCATGATGTTCGAGCAGATCGAGAAGGGTCTGGTCGGCCTGGCCAAGGGCGAAGAGAAGGCGCTGGACGTCGAATTCCCGGCCGACTGGCGCGTGCCGGCGCTGGCCGGCAAGAACGTCAAGGTCACGGTCAAGGCCACCGAGGTGTCCGAGCCGGTGGTGCCGGAAGTCGACGCCGCCTTCATCAAGAGCTTCGGCGTGAAGAACGGCGGTCTGGAGCAGTTCCGCGCCGACATCCGTTCGAACCTTGAGCGTGAGCTCAAGGGCGCGCTGATGAACCGCCTGCGCCGCGAAGTGGGCGAGCAGCTGATCGCCGCCTATGCGTCGGTCGAACTGCCGCCGCGCCTGGTCGAGAGCGAAGCCCGCGCCATGCTGGCCCAGCAGATCGACGCGATCCGCCGCCAGGGCGGCAATCCCGGCAATGTGCCGGCCGATGCGCACGAAGGCTTCAAGGATGCCGCCTCCAAGCGCGTGCTGGTCGGCCTGCTGGTCGGCGAGGTTGCCCGCCGGAACGACCTGCGCCTGGATCCCAAGCGCCTGAACGAAACCATGCGCCTGATCGCCTCGACCTACGAAGAGCCGGAGCAGGTCATTGAGATGTACCGCAACGACCCCCAGCTGATGGGTAGCCTGCAGAACCGCGTGATGGAAGAGCAGGTCATCGACTGGATCGCCGAGCGTGCCCAGCACACCGAGCAGGCGCTGTCGTTCCAGGAAGCGATCCGCCAGTAAGGCGGCCGCTCCATCCGCCCCGCGCTCCGGCGCGGGGATGTTTTCCGTCAAATACAGGTGCCTCACATGGACAACCGAACCACAGCCTTGAACATGGTTCCGATGGTGGTCGAACAGACCAGCCGCGGCGAGCGCGCCTACGACATCTATTCGCGCCTGCTCAAGGAACGGATCATCTTCCTGGTCGGCCCGATCGACGACCACGTCGCCAATCTGGTGGTCGCGCAGATGCTGTTCCTCGAGGCGGAGAACCCCGAAAAGGACATCCACCTGTACATCAACTCGCCTGGCGGCGTGGTGACGGCGGGTCTGGCGATCTACGACACGATGCAGTTCATCAAGCCCGACGTCAGCACCATGTGCACTGGCCAGGCCTGCAGCATGGGGTCGTTCCTGCTGATGGCCGGCGCCAAGGGCAAGCGTTTCGCGCTGCCCAACTCGCGGGTGATGATCCACCAGCCGTCCGGTGGCGCGCAGGGGCAGGCGACCGACATCGAAATCCATGCGAAGGAAATCCTCTACCTGCGCCAGCGCCTGAATGGGCTGTATGCCCAGCACACCGGGCAGCCGCTGGAACGGATCGAGCGCGACATGGAGCGCGACCGTTTCCTGAGCGCGGAAGCGGCGAAGGAATACGGCCTGGTCGACCAGGTCGTGGATCGTCGATCGGAAGAGTCGATCCAGCCGGCGTGACCGGTACAAGTAGCCGAAAACACGGTGTTTTCTGCAGGGTCGGAACTGGACTGGCGTCCATCCGGCCCTGTGCTATTCTCGAAATCGAACCCCCTGTTCACGGGGGGAGCAACTGGGTAAGCGAAGCATGAGCGAAGACCGGCAAGGTCGTTCCGGAGACAGCGGCAAGATTCTTTACTGCTCGTTCTGCGGCAAGAGTCAGCATGAAGTACGCAAGCTGATCGCGGGTCCGAGCGTGTTCATCTGCGATGAATGCGTGGAGCTGTGCAACGACATCATCCGCGAGGAACTCGAGGAAAAGGCGCAGTCGGCGCGCAGTTCGCTGCCCAAGCCGCGCGAGATCCTCGAGGTCCTGGACCAGTACGTGATCGGCCAGAACCGCGCCAAGCGCACGCTGGCGGTGGCCGTGTACAACCATTACAAGCGCATCGAGAGCCGCCAGAAGAGCGACGACGTCGAGCTGTCCAAGTCCAACATCCTGCTGGTCGGCCCGACCGGTTCGGGCAAGACACTGCTGGCCGAAACGCTGGCGCGCCTGCTCAATGTGCCGTTCACCATGGCCGACGCCACCACGCTGACCGAAGCCGGTTACGTGGGCGAGGACGTGGAGAACATCATCCAGAAGCTGCTGCAGAAGTGCGACTACGATGTCGAGAAGGCGCAGCAGGGCATCGTCTACATCGACGAGATCGACAAGATCTCGCGCAAGAGCGAGAACCCGTCGATCACCCGCGACGTGTCCGGCGAAGGCGTGCAGCAGGCGCTGCTGAAGCTGATCGAGGGCACCGTGGCCAGCGTGCCGCCGCAGGGCGGGCGCAAGCATCCGCAGCAGGAATTCCTGCAGGTGGACACCAAGAACATCCTGTTCATCTGCGGCGGCGCGTTCGCCGGGCTGGACAAGGTGATCCAGGCGCGCTCCAGCGACGCCGGCGGCATCGGCTTCGGCGCCAAGGTCAAGAGCAGCGAGCGCAAGCAGGAAGTGGGCAAGGTGCTGGCCGAGGTCGAGCCGGAGGACCTGATCAAGTTCGGCCTGATCCCCGAGTTCGTCGGCCGCCTGCCGGTGGTGGCGACGCTGGAGGAACTGGACGAGGCGGCGTTGATCAAGATCCTGACCGAGCCGAAGAACGCCATCACCAAGCAGTTCAAGAAGCTGTTCGAGATGGAGAACGTCGAGCTCGAGTTCCGTCCCGACGCGCTGTCGGCGATCGCCAAGAAGGCGCTCAAGCGCAAGACCGGCGCGCGCGGCCTGCGCACCATCGTCGAGTCGGTGCTGCTGGACACCATGTACGACCTGCCGTCGCAGGAGAACGTGAGCAAGGTGGTGGTCGACGAATCGGTCATCGAACACAAGTCCGAGCCCTACGTGATCTACCAGACGCCACCGGCCAAGGCCGCGTCGGGCGACTGAACGGGCGGCACGGAGTGCCCTGTCGAGGGCCTGTGAAGCCCGGTTCAGGCCTCGCCCTCGACCCCACTTGCATCACCCCGCCGATGGCCCCATAACGGGGCCATCGGCTTTTTTCATGGCCGCCCCCGAATCCAAGTGGAGCCCCCCATGGCCAAGTCCCAAACCGAAGTCCTCGACCTGCCGGTCCTGCCGCTGCGCGACGTGGTGGTGTTTCCGCACATGGTCATTCCGCTGTTCGTCGGGCGCGACAAGTCCATGCAGGCGCTGGAGCGGGCGATGGAGGCGGACAAGCGCATCCTTCTGGTCGCGCAGAAGTCGGCCGAGACGGACGACCCCGCCGCTGCCGACCTGTACACCGTCGGCACGCTGGCGCAGGTGCTGCAGCTGCTGAAGCTGCCGGACGGCACCATCAAGGTGCTGGTCGAGGGCCTGGCGCGCGTGGCCGTTGACAAGATCCGCGAGCAGGACGGTGCGCTGCAGGGTGCCGGCACGGAACTGGAATCGGATGAATCGCGCGAGCCGCGCGAGATCGAGGCGATCGCACGTTCGCTGATGTCGCTGTTCGAACAGTACGTCAAGACCAACCGCAAGCTGCCGCCGGAACTGCTGCAGACCCTGAACGGCATCGAGGAGCCGTCGAGGCTGGCCGACACCATCGCGGCCCACATCGGCGTGCGCCTGGCCGACAAGCAGAAGCTGCTTGAAACGCTGCAGATCGGCAACCGCCTGGAAATGCTGGTCGGCCTGGTCGATGGCGAGATCGACGTGCAGCAGCTGGAAAAGCGCATCCGCGGCCGCGTCAAGTCGCAGATGGAGAAGAGCCAGCGCGAGTACTACCTCAACGAACAGATGAAGGCCATCCAGAAGGAGCTGGGCGACCTGGACGACGCGCCGGGCGAACTGGACGAGCTTGCCCGCAAGATCGCCGAGGCCGGCATGCCGAAGGCGGTCGAAACCAAGGCCAGGAACGAACTCAACAAGCTCAAGCAGATGTCACCGATGTCGGCCGAAGCGGCGGTCGTGCGCAACTATCTGGAGTGGCTGCTGGGCGTGCCGTGGAAAAAGCGCACCAAGGTCCGCAAGGACCTGAAGGTCGCCCAGGACACGCTCGATGCCGATCACTACGGCCTGGACAAGGTCAAGGACCGCATCCTCGAATACCTTGCCGTGCAGTCGCGGGTGAAGCAGATGAAGGGGCCGATCCTGTGCCTGGTCGGGCCGCCGGGCGTGGGCAAGACCTCGCTGGGCCAGTCCATCGCCAAGGCGACCAACCGCAAGTTCGTGCGCATGAGCCTGGGCGGCGTGCGCGACGAGGCCGAGATCCGCGGCCATCGCCGCACCTACGTCGGCTCGATGCCGGGCCGCATCGTGCAGAACCTCAACAAGGTCGGCAGCAAGAACCCGCTGTTCGTGCTCGACGAGATCGACAAGATGTCGATGGACTTCCGCGGCGACCCGTCGTCTGCGCTGTTGGAAGTGCTCGACCCCGAGCAGAACAACGCGTTCAACGACCACTATCTGGAAGTGGACCTGGATCTGAGCGAAGTGATGTTCGTGGCGACCTCGAACTCGCTCAACATCCCGGGCCCGCTGCTGGACCGCATGGAAGTGATCCGCATCCCCGGGTATACCGAGGACGAGAAGCTCAACATCGCCACCCGCTACCTGGTGCCCAAGCAGCTCAAGGCCAATGGCCTGAAGGTTGAGGAACTGGCCATCGAGGAGGGCGCCATCCGCGACATCGTGCGCTACTACACGCGCGAGTCGGGCGTGCGCAACCTCGAGCGCGAAGTCGCCAAGATCTGCCGCAAGGTGGTCAAGGAAATCGCGCTGGCCGGCCCGCAGCCGGCCAAGAAGGCGACCAGGAAGAACGCGAAGAAGCCCAAGGCGCTGGTGGTGGTCGACGCGGCGACCCTGGACAGGTACCTGGGCGTGCGTCGCTTCGACTTCGGCCGTGCCGAGGAGGAGAACGAGATCGGCCTGGTCACCGGCCTGGCCTGGACCGAAGTCGGCGGCGATCTGCTGCAGATCGAATCGACGCTGATCCCGGGCAAGGGTGCGGTGACGCTGACCGGCCAGCTGGGCAACGTGATGAAGGAGTCGGCGACGGCGGCGCTGTCGGTAGTGCGCGCGCGCGCGCAGACGCTGGGCATCGACGTGGACTTCCTGCAGAAGCACGATGTCCACCTGCACGTGCCCGACGGGGCTACGCCGAAGGACGGCCCCAGCGCCGGCATCGCCATGGTCACCTCGCTGGTGTCCACGCTGACCAAGGTGCCGGTGAAGGCGGACGTCGCGATGACCGGCGAGATCACCCTGCGCGGTCGCGTCACCGCGATCGGCGGCCTGAAGGAAAAGCTGCTCGCCGCGCTGCGTGGCGGTATCCGTACCGTGATCATCCCGGAAGAGAACCGCAAGGACCTGGCCGACATCCCGGCCAACGTGACCCGCGACCTGGACATCATTCCGGTGAAGTGGATCGACGAGGTGCTGGACATCGCGCTGGAGGCGCCGCTGGCCCCGAAGAAGGCCAGGAAGAGCGGCCAGCGTGTCGCGGTGCGGGGCCGGCCGAAGGCAGCTCCGGCGGCGCGCGTCAAGCATTGATGATGAACGCAAAATCCCTTGAAACCCGCGTCGTTATTGGCTTTTCGGCTTGCGTGGGTAGGGGGGCGCTGGTATAAAAGTGCGACTCACGCGCCCGCTCGACGAGCGGGCGATGTGTTTGCAGGATCTTACGGTTGCCGCCGCTGCTGTAACGGGCGACGACCAACCCAATCTATTCCGCGGGTTGCCGCATAGGGAGTTTTACATAATGAACAAGACCGAATTGATCGATGGCGTTGCCGCTGCTGCTGACCTGTCCAAGGCCGAGGCCGGCCGTGCGGTCGATGCCGTCGTCGCCGAGATCACCAAGGCGCTGAAGAAGGGCGACGCCGTGACGCTGGTCGGCTTCGGCACCTTCCAGGTCCGCGAGCGCGCCGAGCGCACCGGCCGCAACCCGAAGACCGGCGACACCATCAAGATCGCTGCTTCGAAAAATCCTGCCTTCAAGGCTGGTAAAGCCCTGAAGGACGCTGTAAACTAAGCGGCTCACCGGGGGTGCTTAGCTCAGTGGTAGAGCGTCTCCCTTACAAGGAGAGGGTCGGGGGTTCGAAACCCTCAGCACCCACCACGTAAAAGCACCGTCGAGCAGTATTGAAAGTGGAGCGGTAGTTCAGCTGGTTAGAATGCTGGCCTGTCACGCCGGAGGTCGCGGGTTCGAGTCCCGTCCGCTCCGCCAGTTTCAAGAAGGCCCCTGAGCGATCGGGGGCCTTGCTTTCTCTCCACCCCTCCGGGTGGAGGCGAAGGCGAACAATCAAGTGCGGAGCGGTAGTTCAGCTGGTTAGAATGCTGGCCTGTCACGCCGGAGGTCGCGGGTTCGAGTCCCGTCCGCTCCGCCAGTTCCATCCGCCACTGCATGCAGTGGCACCCGGTCGCGATGTCGATCGGTAACAGTTTCAATATGCGGAGCGGTAGTTCAGCTGGTTAGAATGCTGGCCTGTCACGCCGGAGGTCGCGGGTTCGAGTCCCGTCCGCTCCGCCATTGATTCCAAGCCCCGGGCCAGAAGCCCGGGGTTTTTTTATTCCCGCCCGCCATGAGGGATCGCTCGGGCCATCGGCGGGCGATTGCAAAAGCCGCTCCCGGCGTTTCTTACCCGCTGCCCGGGCAATGGCCGGGCGGATCCGGGATGGCACCGGCACTGCGGGAGGTTTCCGCCGGGACCGGCGTGCGGCCGGGCCGGCTGGGAGTCAGGCGGGAAGCGGGTTACACTGCCCGGCTCGCCAATCAGGCCTTGATTTTTCCCATGCTGCAGAAACTCCGCGACAAGACCTCGGGCTGGATCGTGACCGTGATCCTGGGGCTGCTGATGATTCCGTTCCTGTTCGTGATCGACAACAGCTATCTCGGCGGTGTCGGCGCGCAGAACGTCGCCAAGGTGTCCGCACCGCCGTCGTGGTGGCGTTCGGCGCCGTCGTGGTGGCCGATGTCGTTCCTGTGGAACCACCATGAGATCAGCGTCGAGGAGTTCCGTACGCGCTTCGAACAGGCGCGCATGGAAGCCCGCGAGCAGCAGGGCGACAACTTCGATCCGCGCCATTTCGAGACGGTCGAGAACAAGCTGGCCGTGCTCGACCAGATGATCGACGAGCAGGTGGTCCGCCTGGCGGCCGACGATGCACGCATCGTGATCGGCGACGCGGCCGTGCGCAGCTACATCGCCAGCATCCCGGCATTCCAGCGCGACGGCAAGTTCGATCCGGAGCAGTACCGCCTGGTGCTGGCGCAGAGCCAGCCACCGCGCACCCCGGCGATGTTCGACCAGGTGGTCCGCACCAGCCTGCAGCAGTCGATCATCCCGACCGCGCTGGCGCAGTCGGGCTTCGCCACCAAGGGCGAAAGCGAGCGGCTGCTGAAACTGCTGGGCGAGACGCGCGACGTGGAGTTCGCGATGCTGCCGGCGCCGGAGGCAGACACCTCGGCGGTGGACGACGCGCAGATCAAGCAGTGGTACGACGCGCATGCGCGCGACTTCCTGCAGCCGGAAAGCGTGTCCATCGAGTACGTCGAGCTGGATGCGGCGCACATGCCGGCGGCCGCGCCTGCGGACGAGGCGGCGCTGCGCCGTCGCTATGAAGAAGAGAAGGCGCGCTTCGTGGCCCCGGAACAGCGCCTGGCCTCGCACATCCTGATCAGCGCCGGCAGTGATGCCGCCTCGCAGAAGGCCGCCGAAGCCAAGGCCGCCAAGCTGGCCGAAGAAGCCAAGCAGCCGGGTGCCGACTTCGCCGCGCTGGCAAAGGCCAACTCGGACGATCCGGGTTCCAAGGCCGAAGGCGGCGACCTGGGTTGGGTCGAGCATGGCGTGATGGTGAAGCCGTTCGAGGATGCGCTGTTCGCCATGCAGCCGGGCCAGGTCAGCGGTCCGGTGAAGACCGAGTTCGGCTATCACGTGCTGAAGCTGCGTGAGGTCAAGGGCGGCGAAGGCCGTCCGTTCGAAGAAGTGCGCGACCAGCTCGCGGCCGAGCAGATGCAGGCCGACAACGAGCGTGCGTTCAACGACCTGAGCGGCCGCCTGGTGGACCAGGTCTACAAGAATCCGACCGTGCTGGATTCGGCGGCCAAGGAAGTGGGGCTGCCGGTGCAGACGCTGGGGCCGTTCACCCACACCACCGCCAGCGGCATCGCCGCCAATCCTGCGGTGTTGCGCGCGGCCTTCTCCGATGCGCTGAAGGAAGACGGCACGGTCAGCGACCCGATCGAACTGGGCCCGAACCACAACGTGATGATCCGGGTGACCGCGCATACGCCGGAGCAGGCCATCCCGCTGGCGCAGGCGCGCGAGAAGGTGATCGCCGCGGTGCATGCGCATCGCGCCGAGGAAGCGGCGAAGAAGGCCGCCGATGCGCTGCTGGCCAAGCTGCAGGGCGGCCAGACGCTGCAGGCGCTGGCCGAGGGCGAGAAGCTGCAGCTGATGCCGATGCCGGGCCTGCCGCGCACCGCGCCGATGCCGACCGCCGCTGCCAATCGGGCCGTGTTCAGCGTGGCGCCGCCGGCCGGCGACAAGCCGAGCTATGGCAAGGTGGAGCTGGATGGCGGCCGCTACGCGGTGTTCGCGGTGACCAAGGTCACCCCGGGCGATCTGAAGGAAGTGCCGGAGCCGCAGCTGGCGATGCTGAAGCAGCAGCTGAGCCAGATCGACGGCGCGGCGGCGGCCAAGGCCTTCGTGGACGGCCTGCGCAAGCGCTTCAAGGTGCAGGTGCAGGAATCCCAGCTCTGAAACGCAGACCGAACCGGGGCATTCCCTGAGGAATCCCCGGTTTCCATGAAGCAGAAAGCCCGGTTTGCAGCCGGGCTTTCCTGTTTCTGGCGCCTGGAGAGCCGAAGCCGCGTCAGCGGCTTTCTTCGTAGCGCAGCACCATGCCGGGCTTGAGGACCGCGTTGGCGTCCAGGTTGTTGCGGGAAAGCAGGGTCTTGACCGGAATGCCGTAACGGCGCGCGATCGACCAGGCCGATTCGCCGCTGCGGACCGTGTGGCGGCGCCCGCTGCTACCGGCGCCCAAGGCCGCCACGGTAGTGGTGGCGACATCGATCGCGGCGGGGGCGGGGAGTGCGGGCACGCTGGCGGAGGTCGCCATGGCCATGCTTTGGGTGTCCATGCCCGTATCCGGCAGGGCCGGCGCCAGCACCCGCGTGCCGGCGCGCTTGCCGGTGACGGCGGGGTTGAGCCGGGCGACGCGCGCCGGGTCCAGCGCATTGCTGGCCGACCAGTCGGCCAGAGTGGTGCCGGCGGGCAGCGCGTGCCCGCGCAGGACCGGTACCGGGCGGTCGAGGGCCGCCATCAGGTCCGGCTCCTTCTCCGCCTGCTCAAGCACGCAGGCCAGGGCGTGCAGTTTCTCCACATAGGCGTGGGTGATCGGGGACAGGCCCGGCAGTTCGGCCGGGCGCGCGTTCTGCGCATTCATGCCGCCACGGCGCAGGGCCTGGAGGACGCGGTATTCCCCCGCGTTGTAGGCCATGACCGCCAGCTGCCAGTCGCCGCCGAACATGCCATACAGCGTTTTCAGGTAGCGCACCGCGGCCCGGGTCGAATCCACCGCCGAAAGCCGGCCGTCGTAGCCGCTCTCCATCGGTACCCGATGGTTGCGTGCGGTGGTGGCGATGAACTGCCACAACCCGGCAGGGCCGCTGGCATTGCGCGCGCCGGGACGATAGCCGCTTTCCACGAAGGGAATCAGCGCGAATTCGGTGGGCAGGCCGGCGCCACGCAGTTCGTCCACCACGTAGCCGAACAGCGGCAGGGCGTCGTCCTCGACATTGCCCAGCCGCGAGGGCGCATGCGCGAACTGCTTGCGCCAGCGCGGGCTGGTCGCGTCCGCATCGCATTGCGCCACGGCCAGTCCCTCGCGGAAGCTGGTGAATATCTGGTGGCCGTTGCGGGTAAGCGGCGCCGGCAGCATGGCCGGATCGGTCGGCAGGGCCGCGAGCGAAGCGATGTTCTGGGTCAGGCCGGCGCTGGCCGGCAGCGACTGTGCGCCGGCGGTGACGCCGGCACCGGCGCCGAGCAGCAGCCCCAGCGCCAATGACAGGCCGCGCCGCTTCACGCGCGGAAACCGTCTTTCCAGCGCCGTAATTCGGCGAACACTTCCGCTGCGTCCATCGGCGCGCGGCCCAGCCGCGCGGCAACGGCCTGGCGCACGGGTTCGGCATGCGTGCGCAGGAAGGGATTGCATTCCAGTTCGCTGGACAGCAGCGAGGGGACGGTCGGGCGGGAACGGCTGCGCATGTCCATGGCTTCCTGTTGGCGGCGGTGCAATGCCGCGTTGGTGGGATCGACATGCCGCGCGAACACGGCATTGCCCAGCGTGTACTCATGCCCGCAACAGACCCGCGTCTGCGCCGGCAAAGCTGCCAACCGCTCCAGCGAGGCCAGCATCCGGGCGGGCGTACCTTCGAACATGCGTCCACAGCCCAGGCTGAACAACGTGTCGCCACAGAACAGATGACCGTGGCCATGGAAGGCGATATGGCTTCGGGTGTGGCCGGGAACGGACAGCACGGTGAAATCGAAGCCGGCCGATTGTACCCGGTCGCCTTCGCCGACCCTTTCACATTCCAGGTGAATTCGTTCATCTTCCGGGGCGAAGACTGGCAGGGCGGGCCAGCTTTCCCGCAGTTCCGCCACGCCGCCGATGTGGTCGTCATGGTGATGGGTGAGCAGGATCGCCGCCGGCTGCATGCCCTGCGCGGCCGCGTCGAGCACTGGTTGCGCCTGGCCCGGATCGACGAACAAGGTGCTTCCATCGGGCGCCTGCAGCGCCCAGATGTAGTTGTCCTGGAATGCAGGCAGGGCGATCAGTCGCATAGAATTGGACCATGCCTGCCGCCCCGTTCCCCCGTCAAGCTGCAGTCTCGGCCTGGTTTGAGAAGGCTGGAGTGGGGGCGATGCGGGCAGCGGAGCAGCGCCATCTGCTCGATCAGGTGCGGAGTTTCCCTGCGCAGCCCTGGTTGTGGCTTGCTCCCTGCGCGACCTGGCTGCCGGAAGAAGCGCCCAATGGGCGTGGAGTGCGGTTGCACCGGGCCGCCGACGGGCGTGGCTGGGGAGGGGACGTGTGCTGTGCCTTGCCGCTGCCGCTGCCTTCGGAGGCGGTCAACGCCATCGTCCTGCAGCACGTCGCCACGCTGGAGCTGGAGCCGCTGTTGTCCGAGGTCGCGCGCGTGCTGATGCCCGGTGGCAGGCTCTGGATGACCCTGCTCAACCGCTACAGTCCCTATCGCGCGCGCTGGCAATGGCAGGGCGCGCGGCCGCCGTCGGCCACGCATTGCCAGCTCCGGCTGCAGCGTGAGGGGCTGCGGGTCCGCTCGATACGCCACTTCGGGCCGTTGTGGAGCGAATCAGGGCGGGCCGGCGGCAAGGCATTGCCGGGATTGCGCGCGGTCTGCGTGCTGGAATTCGAGAAGCGTGCCGCGGCCTTCATCGGCCCGGAACCCGTGCGGCCGGTGGGCTGGCGCGGGCCGCTGGCGACCTGACGCTTCATTCAACGGAACGACATGAAATCGATTGAAATACATACCGACGGCGCCTGCCTCGGCAACCCGGGGCCGGGCGGCTGGGCGGCGTTGCTGCGCTACAAGGCGCATGAGCGCGAACTGTCCGGTGGCGAGGTCCATACCACCAACAACCGGATGGAATTGATGGCGGCTATTGCCGGGCTGGAAGCGCTCAGCGAACCCTGCGAGATCATGCTGCAGACCGATTCGCAGTACGTGCGCCAGGGCATCACCGAGTGGATGTCCGGTTGGGTACGGCGCAACTGGAAGACCGCCGGCGGCGACCCGGTGAAGAACCGCGACCTGTGGGAACGCCTGCATGCCGCCACCGGGCGCCACCAGATCGAATGGCGCTGGGTGAAGGGGCACAATGGTGACCCCGACAACGAACGCGTGGACCAGTTGGCCCGCGATGCGGCAATCCGCGTGCGCGACGGCGCCGCTAGCAACTGAGGCAGCCATGCGCCAGATCGTCCTTGATACCGAAACCACCGGCCTGGAATGGAAGAAGGGCAACCGCGTGGTCGAAATCGGCTGCGTCGAACTGCTCGAACGCCGTCCCAGCGGCAACAACTTCCACCGCTATCTCAAGCCTGACTGCGAATTCGAGGCGGGGGCGCAGGAAGTCACCGGTCTGAGCCTGGAGTTCCTGGCCGACAAGCCGCTTTTCGAGGAGGTCGTCGACGAGTTCCTGGCCTACGTGGACGGCGCCGAGCTGATCATCCACAACGCCGCCTTCGACATGGGCTTCCTCGAAAACGAGATGCAGCTCTTGGGGCGTGGGCGGCTGGGCGAGCGGGTGACGGTGACCGATACGCTGGCAATGGCGCGCGAGCGTTTCCCCGGGCAGCGCAACTCGCTGGACGCACTGTGCAGGCGGCTGGGCGTGGACAATTCGCATCGCCACCTGCACGGCGGCCTGCTCGATGCGCAGATCCTGGCCGATGTTTACATCGCACTGACCTCGGGGCAGGAGGAAATCGGCTTCGGGCTCCCGGAGGCCGAGGCCGCGGGCGCTGCCGGCATGGTGCAGGCCTTCGATGCCGCGGTCCTGCTGCCGCGTCCGCGGGTGGTGACCACCGCATCGGAGCTGCAGGCGCACGAGGCGCGCCTGGAACGCCTGCGCAAGAAGGCCGGCCATGCCTGGTGGGATGGCGCGAAGCCTGAAGAAGTGGTCGGCGCGTAAAGCGGGGAGGAGCGTCGGCCGCCGGCCGGTATCACGCGCGGTATGGGATGCCCGCGGCAGCCGGCTGTCTATCCGCGCGCCGCGCTCAGTGGCAGCGGACCAGGATGGCGGTGATGTTGTCCGAACCGCCGCCATCCAGCGCTGCGGCCACCAGCGTATCCACGCATTCCTGCGCGCTGCTGTCGGCCTGCGCCAGCGTCTGCGCCAGGCTGTGGTCGTTCACTTCCTCGGTCAGGCCGTCGCTGCATAGCAGCAGCTGCATGCCCGGGCGCAGTTCGCCGGTCATGGTGGCCACGTTGAGATGGGCCGGGTCGGTCACGCCGAGCGCCTGGGTGACGACGTTGCGGTGTGGGTGGGCGCGGGCCTGCTCGGCGGTCAGCGAGCCCTGGGCGATCAGTTCCTGCACATAACTGTGGTCCTGGCTGAGCTGGGCCAGCTTGCCGTCGCGCCACAGGTAGGCGCGGCTGTCGCCGACCCAGGCCACCTCGAAGCGGTTGCCCTGCACGCGCGCGGCGACCACCGTGGTGCCCATCGGCAGGCTGTCGTTGCGCCGGCGCGAGGCACGGATGATCTCCTCGTCGGCGATGCGGATGGCCTGTGGCAGCGCGGTGCCGTTGCGGATCTCGCGGACGATGGTTTCGCGCGCCAGCGCGCTGGCGACCTCGCCGCAGGCATGGCCGCCCATGCCGTCGGCGATCAGCCACAGTCCCAACTCGCCGTCACCGTAATAGGTGTCCTCGTTGAGCTGGCGGCGCAGGCCGACATGGCTGAGGTGTCCGAATTCGATCATGGGTGCCCGCAGGGGGCCGTTTCCAGCGGAAAGGTTTTTCATGATCGCGTTCACGCAGGTGCACGGCAAGAGCCGGCGTCGTGCCCGTCGGGAAGGCCGATCGGGGGCAGGGTGGGGGGAGCGGGAAGCAGGCAGGCCGGTACGCTGCAAAAACAGCTTGTCCGCGCAGCCAAGGCCCCGTATCATTCGCAGCCCGGTACGCCGGGAACCACCGGGAAGGTGGCAGAGTGGTTGAATGTACCTGACTCGAAATCAGGCATGCGTTTATAGCGCATCGGGGGTTCGAATCCCCCCCTTCCCGCCAGATTTGAAAACGGCCCCGACGGGGCCGTTTTCGTTTCCGGGCTCATGGGCCGCACGCAGCGCTGCCGTGCCGGCCTTCGGCCCCGGCCGCTACACTGCTCCCCTCGTTCCCCTGGTGTCCGTCATGTCCGAAATCCTGGTGCCCGTCTCCTTCGGCGAACTACTCGACAAGATCTCGATCCTGCAGATCAAGTCCGAGCGGATGAGCGATGCGGCCAAGCTGGCGAACGTGCGCAACGAACTGGCCGCGCTGGAGCGCACCTGGAGCGCGCACCCGGCCGCGGCGCGGGAAATCGATGGCCTGCGCGCCGAGCTGAAGGCGGTGAACGAGCGGCTGTGGGACATCGAGGACGACATCCGCCTCAAGGACAAGGCCCAGGCCTTCGACGCCGGTTTCGTCGAGCTGGCGCGCAGTGTCTACTTCCAGAACGACGAGCGCGCGCGGATCAAGAAGGCGATCAACCTCGCGCTGGGCTCGGGTTACGTGGAAGAGAAGTCCTACTCGGACTACCGCGCCCGCTGAGTCTTGAACTCCGTAGGAGCGACGTCAGTCGCGATGGGGCCTTTTCCAGGAAAGCCCCATCG
>NZ_JASCOS010000081.1:0-16950 GCF_029959705.1 Stenotrophomonas sp. PS02297
ACCTTGGCCTTGGCCGGCGCCGCGTCGGCCTGGCCCTGGGTGAAATACCATACCGCGCCACCGACGCCAGCGGCGGCGACGACCGCGACCAGGACGGTCGCCATCAGCGAACGGCGCGGCTTGCCGGCGGTTTCCTTGTCCTTGTCCTTGGATGTGTCTGGCTTGCGGGATTTGTCGGCGGCGGCTGCCACGTTGTGCTCCTCAGGGTTGCTGTCCCCGGATATGCAATACGCGTGCCGCGGCGCGGTCAATGCCCACGACGGGAAGTTGACGGGCTGCGTGGCGGAAACGCAGCGGGCGGAAGCCGGAAACTGGCGAAAACCGGAGGGTGGAAGCCGGGCGCTGCCAGGCCTGTGCGCGGGCTGGCACCTGCCCCGATGTCGCGGCCGTGTGATCCCGGCCCATGCGGCGGCTGGGTCCGGGCTTTGGCGGCAGCCGGTTCAACCGGCGGACTCGCCGCCTGCGCCCGGTCCAGGGGCAAGCACGGCCTGCTCCCACGAAAGTCCGGGAGCGCCGGCTTCAGCTTTCGCTGGCGGCTGCTCCCCGCGTTCCTGCTTTCAAGCGTAGGCGTCGAGCAGACCGCGCAGCTGCAGGGTGCGCACGTCGGTGGCCGGCATCGACGCGTCGTCGTCGGCATCCACGCCCGCGTTGGCGGCGGCGGTGCCGCTGGAAGATCCAGAGTCGGATTGGCGGTGGCCGACATCGGCCTGCGCCAGCTGCAGCCCCTGTTCCCCGAGCATTTCGCGCAGCCTGGGCAAGCCGTTCTCCAGCGCCTGGCGGACCTCGGCATGCGAACTGGAGAAAGTGGCGTGGATGCGGTCGCCGTCCAGCTGCAGCTTCACTTCCACCGGCCCAAGGTCGTTCGGGGTGACGCGGATATGCGCATGGCCGATCTTCTGCTCGGCCAGCCAGCCGACGCGCGCGCCGATGGCCTCGTCCAGATCCGCGGCCTGCATGTCCACTGGTGCGGCCAGCGCCGGCGGGAAGGGCGCTGCCGGCCGGGCATCGGCCACGGCCGCCAGGTTCTGCAGCAGCGGGCCGAACAGCGCCGCGCCTGCCGACGGGTCCGTTGCCGACAGGGAATTCTCGATGCCGGATCGTGGCAGGGCCACGGTTTCCAGAGTCGCCAGCTGCGCCATCGCATCGGCGGCGAGCTCGGGGGCGGCAGCGGCCGGCGCAGCCGCCGATGCCCGCGGGATTGCCGCCGCGATGGGCAGGGGAGTACCCGGCAGGGAAACCGCTGGCGCCGGCGGATCGCCGCTGGCGTCGGCAACGGGCGGCGCCGGTCCAACCGCCGCAGGCTCCGGCGCGGCGACGGGCAGCAGCCCGGAGAGCCCGGGCGGCGGCCAGGGCAAATCGCCCGGATCGGCTTCGTCCTGCCGGCTGTCGGCGGCGGCCGGCGGCGCTGGTTTCGCGGCGCCGCTGGCAGTGGATTCACCCGCGGTATCCGGGGCGTCCGCGGGCCTGGGCGAGGCGGCGGTGGAATCGTCGCGGCGCTGGCCCTGCGGTTCCGGCGATGGTTTCGCGCCGCTCTTGGCACGCGGTGCCGGCTGCGGCGAGGCCTGCAGCAGCGTGTCGAAACCGCCGGACTGCTTGCCGGTGCCGTTGCCGCCGGGAGCCGGGCCGCCAGCGCCCGTCGTCTGGCTGGCGGGCGCGCCGGCGCCGAGGGAGAGCGGCGTCATGGAGCGCCGTCCTCGCCCGACAGCTGGGCCTGGCGGGCGCGCCGGGCGCCGAGGTCGTCCATCTCGCGCTGGTCGCGGCGGTCTTCGACTTTCTGTTCCTGCGCGCGGTAGCTGGCGGCCAGCTGTTCCAGCACCTGCTTGTCGCGGCTGGCCAGCAGCAGCCGCGCGCGTTCGGCATCGACCCGCTCGCGGTTGCGGTCCACGGTCTGGCTCTGCTGCTCTACGGCGCTGTCCAGGCGGTCGAGGAAGGCGCGCCGGTTCATCAGCTGCGACGGGCTGGTGGCGGCCATCTGCGCGCCGGCGTATTCGTCGGCGTAGCGGCGCAGCTCCTCCAGGCGCGACAGGTGCATGTCCAGCGCCTGCTGGCGTTCGGCCAGGGCGCGGGCGACCTCGTCTTCGTGATCCTGCGCACGGCGCAGCAGGGGGTCCAGGCGACGGGATTGCTTCATGGGACGTTCTCGCTTTCGACCAGGCGTTTCAACGCGGCAAGGCTGTGGGGTAGGTCGGCGGCCAGGCTGACGTCCTGGCCGAGGAATTCGAGGATCTCCGGCCAGCGCTCCAGCGCTTCGTCGGTGGCCGGGTCGTTGCCGCGCTGGTAGGCGCCGATGGCGATCAGGTCGCGGTTTGCAGAATACGCCGCCACCAGCCGCTTGAGCTTGCGGATGCGCAGGCGCCAGGCGTCGTCGGCGATGTCCTGGACCACGCGGCTGACCGAGGATTCCACGTCGATGGCCGGGTACAGGCCCGAATCGGCGACCCGCCGCGAGAGCAGGATGTGGCCGTCGAGGATGGCCCGGGCCGCGTCGGCGATCGGGTCCTGCGGGTCGTCGCCCTCGGTGAGCACGGTATAGAAGGCGGTGATCGAGCCGCGCCCCTTGGCGCCGTTGCCGGCGCGCTCGACCAGCGCCGGCAGCTTGGCGAACACGCTGGGCGGGTAGCCGCGGGTGGTCGGCGGTTCGCCGACGGACAGGCCGATCTCGCGCTGCGCCTGGGCGAAGCGGGTCAGCGAATCCATCAGCAGCAATACATTCAGGCCCTGGTCGCGGAACCACTCGGCGATGGCGGTGGCGCGGTAGGCGCCGTGCAGGCGCGCCAGCGGCGGGCGGTCGGCCGGGGCGGCGACGACCACGGCGCGGCGCAGGCCTTCCTCGCCGAGGGTCGTCTCGACGAAATCGCGCACTTCGCGGCCACGCTCGCCGATCAGGCCGACGACAATGACGTCGGCCGAGGTGAAGCGGGTCATCATGCCCAGCAGTGTCGATTTACCGACGCCGGAGCCGGCGAACAGGCCCACGCGCTGGCCACGGCCGATCGGCAGCAGCGCGTTGATCGCGCGCACGCCCACGTCCAGCGGCTGGGTGATGGGTTCACGGGCCAGCGGGTTGATCGACACGCCGGCCATGCCGGCACTGCCTTCGGCGCGGATCGGCCCCTTGCCGTCCAGCGGCACGCCGTCGCTGTCGATGACGCGGCCGAGCAGGCCTTCGCCAACCTCGACGCCGCCGCGCCGGTACGAAGGCACCACGCGCGCGTTCGGCAACAGGCCATGCAGTTCGGCGCTGGGCATCAGGTAGGTGCGTTCGCCGGCAAAACCGACCACTTCGGCATCGACCCAACCGCCGTCGACCTCGACCTTGCAGGTAGCGCCCATCGGCGCTTCGCAGCCGACCGCTTCCAGGGTCAGCCCGACCGCACGGCGCAGCACGCCCTCGCGGATCAGGCCGCGGCCGTGGCCCGGTTCGATGTCGATGGCATCCAGCCGCGCGGCCAGGCGCAGGTTGCGCGCGGCCGCCCAACCGGCGCGGGCCGGGGGCGGGCTGTCGGGCAGCGGGGTATCGGCGACCGCAGGATTCATTGCGTGGCTCCGGCCTTGCGCATCACCGTGGACAGGGCCGCGCGCAGGCGCGCATCGAGCGTGCCGTCGATGCGCACGCTCTCGGCATGCACGCGCAGGTCGCCGCGGCTCAGGCCCGGGTCCGGGCTCAGGCGCTGGCCGGGGGCCAGCTTCAGCAGCGGCGCCAGCGCGGCGATGTCGTCCGGATGCAGGCGCACTTCCACGTCGCGGCTGCTGCCGCCGACGGCGTCCAGCGCCTCGACGACCAGTTCCTGCAGCAACGCCGGCTCGGCTTCATAGGCACGGCCGAGCAGTTGCCCGGCCACGCGCACCGCCAGTTCGCCCAGCGCAGCCACCACTTCGCCTTCCAGGCGCAGCAGCGGGCGGCTGAAGTTGTCCACGATGCCCTCGATCTGCGCGACCAGCCGGCGCACTTCGGCCTGGCCCTGGGCCAGGCCCTCGGCATGTCCTTCGGCCTGTCCCTGTTCCAGCCCCTCCCTGTAGGCGGCGTCCTGGATGGCCTGGATTTCCTCCAGGGTCGGCGGCTGCGGCATGGGCTCGGCGGGCATTCCCGCGGCACCGGCCGGGCTGGCCTCCGGCGCCTCGCGCGGCGAGCCTGGCAGGGTGCCGAGATCGGGGGCCGTCCAGCGCACGACCGGGCTCACAGCATGGTCTCCGCGTTGCCACCGATGGTGACCGTGCCTTCATCGGCCATACGCTTGACGATGGCCAGGATCTCGCGCTGCGCGGTCTCCACGTCGGACAGCTTGACCGGGCCGCGCGCTTCCATGTCCTCCAGCAGGATTTCGGCGGCGCGCTGGGACATGTTGCGGGTGATCTTGTCGCGCACCTTGATGTCGGCGCCGCGCAGGGCCAGGCCCAGGCGTTCGCCGCTGACCTCGCGCAGCACCAGCTGCATCTCGCGGTCGTCCAGGTCCACCAGGTCGTCGAACACGAACATCAGGTCCTGGATGCGGCTGCCCAGCGGCGCATCGACCTGCGCGATCGAACTGAGAATGGCCTGGTCCTGGCCGCCGTCCATGAAGTTGAGGATGTTGGCCGCGCACTGCACGCCGCCGATGTTGGACGACTTCAGGTTCTGGTTGCCGGCGAACTGGCGCTCCATGATCTCGTTGAGTTCGTTCAGCGCGTTGGGCGGAATGCCGTCGAGTGTGGCGATGCGCAGCAGCACGTCCACCCGGGTGCGCTCGGGCAGCAGCTTCAGCGCGTCGGCGGCCTGGTCGTTCTCCAGGTGCGACATGACGATGGCGATGATCTGCGGATGCTCGTTGCGCACCAGGTCGGCGACCGCGCGCGGATCCATCCACTTCAGCGTATCCAGGCCGGTGGTGTTGCGGCCCAGCAGGATGCGGTCGATCAGGTTGTTGGCCTTCTCGTTGCCAAGGGCCTGCACCAGCATGTTGCGGATGTAGTCGTCCGAGCCGACGCTGAGCGAGGTCTTGTTGCCCAGCTCGTTGCCGAACTCGTCCATGACCAGCTGCACCTGTTCGCGGCTGACGTCGGTCAGGGTGGCCATGGCGATGCCGATCTTCTGCACCTCCTTGGGCTCCATGTGGCGCAGCACCTCGGCCGCGTCGGATTCGCCCAGCGACAGCAGCAGCACGGCGGCGCGCTGCACGCCGGTCATCGCGGCAATGGACTCAGTCATTGGCCACCCATCCCTTCACCACCTGGGCCACGCGCTTGGAATCGGCCCTGACTGCTTCGCGCGCCATGCGCAGGCGTTCCTCGTAGGCGTCCAGCGGCAGCGCCAGCGGCGCGGCGCCGCCCAGCTTGAGGTGATCGTTCGGCAGGCCCGGCAGGCCTTCGTCCTCGACCAGGTGCACATCGGCCCTGAGCGGGTCCTGGCCCGGGCCGGGCAGGGACTTGGGCGGGCCGGCGATCTGGCGCAGCGCCGGGCGCAGCACGCCGAACAGCAGGGCCAGCACCACGATGGCGCCGAGCACCAGGCGCAGGCCGTCGCGCACCTGCGGGTTCTCCCACCACTTGGGCTGTTCCACCGGCAGCGTCTCGCGCACGAAGGGCGCATTCATCACCGACACCGTGTCGCCGCGTGCGGTATCGAAACCCACCGCCTGCTTCACCAGCGCCTCGACACGGGTCAGTTCGGCGGCGCTGAGCGCCTGGTCGCTGGTCTTGCCGTTGCTGCCGGTACGCGGCACGTGGTCGACCAGCACCGCCACCGACACGCGCTTGACGCGTCCGGCCGGCTGCCGGGTGTGTTGCAGGGTGCGGTCCAGCTCGTAGTTGCGGGTGGCGTTCTTGCTGCTTTCGGTCGGCGTGGCGGCGGTGACCGGTGCGGCCTGCGGGCCGGGCGGGGTGTTGCTGGCCGCCCCCGGGACGCCCTGCGGGCCCTGGGTGCTGGTGGTGTTCTCGCTGATCTGCTCGCTGCGCACCTTCTGCGGCTCGCCGTTGTACAGCTCGCGCGCTTCCTCGGTGATGGAGAAATCCATGTCCACGCTGACTTCCGGATTGACCCGGCCCGGGCCGGTCATCGGCTCGAGCAGCTCGCGGATGCGCTGGTTGTAGGAAGTCTCCAGACGGCGCACCTGGTCGAACTGCGCCGCGTTCATCGCCGCTTCGCTGTTCGGGTCGGAGATGGTCAGCATGCGTCCGCTCTGGTCGACCACCGTGACCCGCTCCGGCGCCAGGTCCGGAATGCTGGAAGCGACCATGTGCACGATCGCATCGACCTGGTTGCGCTCCAGCTGCTGGCCCGAACGCAGTTCCAGCACCACCGAGGCGCTGGCGACATCGCGCTGGCGGGTGAAGGCGCTGGGCTTGGGAATGGCCAGGTGCACGCGCGCGTCGCGCACCGGGCGCAGGGTGCTGATGGTGCGCACCAGTTCGGTTTCCAGCGCGTGCTGGTAGCGGGCGTTCTCCATGAACTGGCTGACGCCGAAGCCGGGGTCGCGCTCCATCAGCTCGAAGCCGAGCCTGCCGTTGTCGGCCAGGCCGGAGCCGGCCAGCTTGAGGCGGGCGTCGTGGATGTTCTTCTCCGGCACGCTGATCGCGCCCGTGGCCGCGTCCAGCTCGAAGGGAATCTGCGCGGCGCGCAGCAGGTCGGTGGCCTCGGCCGTCGCCTTCTGGTCCAGGCCGGTGTAGAGCGGCGCCATCGGCGTCTTCTGCGCCCAGAAGAACACGAACAGGCCGGCCGCCACCGCGATGGCGATCATCGCCATCAGGCCCAGCCGCCGGGTGATCTGCAGGCTCTGCAGCCGGTCGAACCAGACGCCGGCCTTTTCCGAATTGAGTGAATCCTTGGACAGCGCGAGTGCCATGGCGACCGGTTCCTTACAGCGGCATGTTCATCACGTCCTGGTAAGCCTGGACGAGACGGTTGCGGACTTCCACGGTGGCGCGGAACGCCAGCTGGGACTGCTGGGAGGCGATCATGACCTTGGCCAGGTCGGCGCCGGAATCGCCGCGCTCGAAGGCGGCGGCCAGGGCGCCGGAAACCTGCTGGCTGCGGTTGACGTCGGCCAGGGCGCCCTGCAGCGTGTCGGTGAAGCTGGGGGCCGGCGCGCTGGCGGGCCGGATTCCGGCCAGTCCCTCGATGGCGTTGCTGCGCGCGACGTCGGCGGCCGGCAACGGCTGGCTCACCTGGGTCTGGTAGCTGCGGATCTGGGAAAGGATGGAATTGACGGAGTGGGACATCGACACGTTTCCAGACAGGGGTTGCTGCCCGTTCATCTGCAAGCTCCGTGCCGGAAGCGGCTGACGGATTTCCGCCGCCTTCATGCGCCTGCGGGGGCGGTTGCGCCCGCGATTGCCATCGCGCCAATTCGCCGCCGGCGTCCGCGGGGCTCGTCTCGAATCCTTCCGGTCCGGCCCACGCGACGGCACCGGCAGGGCCCGCGTCCGCCGGAGCGGGAGCGGGCCTTGCCAGGCTCAGTTGCTGCCGGCGTCGCTCGGTTCCCGCTCGATCCCGTACTTGCGCAGCTTCTCCACCAGGGTGGTGCGGCGCAGGCCGAGCAGCTGCGCGGCGTGGGCGACCACGCCCTGGGTGCGCTCCAGCGCCTCGTTGATCAGTTTCAGTTCGATGCCGGCCATGTGGTCGCGCAGGTCCAGGCCGTCATCGGGCAGATGCGCCGGCACGGACGTCGCGGTGGCGGCGGCTGGCAGCCGCGGGGCTGACGGCGCGACGGCGGACAGGCTGGCCAGCGGCCGCTCATCGTCCAGCGCCACGGCCGGCGCCGGCACCGCCTCGCTGCGGTAGCGCGCGGGCAGGTCCTGGACCCGCACCAGCCCGCCCGGATGCAGCACCGCCAGACGCTCGACCAGGTTGGTCAGCTCGCGCACGTTGCCCGGCCAACGGTAGGCGGCCAGCGCCTGCAGCGCTTCGGCGGCGAAGCGGACTTCGCCGCGGCCGGTGCGCGCCAGCTGCGCGGCGATGGTTTCCACCAGCGCCGGAATGTCGGCGATGCGTTCGCGCAGCGCCGGCACCTCGATGGGAAATACGTTCAGGCGATAGAACAGGTCCTCGCGGAACCCGCCTTCGGCGATGCGCGTTTCCAGGTTGCGGTGGGTCGCGGCGATCACCCGCACGTTGCAGCGGATGGTCTGGTTGCCGCCGACGCGCTCGAAGCTGCGCTCCTGCAGCACGCGCAGCAGCTTGACCTGCATCGGCAGGCTCATGTCGCCGATCTCGTCCAGCAGCAGGGTGCCGCCTTCGGCCATCTCGAAACGGCCCTTGCGTGCGCTCAGCGCACCGGTGAAGGCGCCTTTCTCGTGGCCGAACAGTTCGCTTTCCAGCAGGTCCGGCGGGATCGCGCCGCAGTTGATGGCCACGAACGGGCCGTCGCGGCGCGGCGAGCGCTGGTGGATGGCGCGCGAGACCACTTCCTTGCCGGTACCCGATTCGCCCAGCACCAGCACGGTGGTGTCGAAACCGGCCACCTGTTCGATCAGCTGGCGCAGCTCGGTCACCGCCGGGCTGGCGCCGGTGGGGCCGTCGTCCTCATTGCCGCCGGCATGATGCTCGGCATCCAGCCGCTTGAGGCTGGCGCGGCGCAGCAGCGCTTCCATCTGCGCGTGGCGCATGGGTTGTTCGAGCGGCCAGACGTTGGCTTCGTGCAGGCCATGGTGGCGCGCGAAGGCCAGCGGGTCGCCCTCGGCCAGCAGCACCGGCGGCGGCATGCCGGTGCCGGCCAGCCAGTGGAAGAACGGCTCGGCGCGCGCCGGATCCTCGATGGTGCCCACCACCAGCGCCATCCAGTCGTTGACCCGGTGGCGGGCGATGTCGATATCGCCCACGTCGGTGACCCAACGCGGGTTCAGATCCATGAACTCCAGCAGCGCCACCGTGCGCTCGGCACGGACGCCCTCGCTGTCGATCACGAGGATGCGCGACTCACTCATGGCCCTCTTCCTGCCGGACGCTTTCCAGGATCGGCATGACTTCCTGGATATAGGACAGCTTGCTGACGAAATTATCCGCGCCAGCGCGCTGGGCGTGCTCGCGGTGCTCGGCGTCGTCGAAATGGCTGGCGATCACGATGTAGGGCGGCTCGTCCTGGGTCTTGATCAGGCGCGTGGCCTGCAGGCCGCCCATCTCCGGCATCGCCAGGTCCATCAGCACCACCCGCGGGCGCAGCGCCTCGGAGCGCTCGATGGCCTCCAGGCCGTTGGCCGCGCTGCCGACGATCTCCAGCCAGTCGACCTTGCGGAAATGGCGCATGGCCGCGTTGATGAAGCCTTCGTGGTCATCGACCAGCAGAACGGTGAGCTTGCTCATGGAATTCCTCGGATCAGCCTGCGCGGGCCAGCAACGGACGCGCATTGTGCCGCTTCCGCTCGCGTGCGGGGGCGATGTCCAGCTGTTCGCGGTACTTGGCCACCGTACGGCGGGCGATGTTGACGCCCTGGCGCGACAGCAGCACGGCGATGGCCTCGTCGGCCAGCGGCCGCGCCGCCGGCTCGGATTCGATCAGGCGCCGCACCATGGCCTTGACCGCCTGCCCGGAGATGCTGGCACCGTCCAGGCGCACGGCGAAGAAATGCTTCAGTTCGAACGTGCCGCGCGGGGTCTGCATGTATTTGCCGGAGGTGATGCGCGAGACGGTGGACTCGTGCATGCCGATGGCGTCGGCCACTTCCTTCAGGGTCAGCGGCGCCATGGCCTCCTCGCCCTCGGCCAGGAACGCGGCCTGGCGCTCGACGATGACCCGCGCGGTGCGCAGCAGGGTGTCGTAGCGCATGGACAGGCCGCGGGTGAACCAGCGCGCTTCCTGCAGCATCTCGCGCATGGGCTGGGCGGCGCTGCCCTCGGTGGTGGCCAGGGCGCGTTCGTAGGTGGGGTTGAGGGTCACCCGCGGCGCCGTGGCCGGATTCAGCGCCACCCGCCACTGGCCGTCCGCGCGCCAGGCCACCACTTCCGGGATGACCGCCGATTCTTCCTGCGGCTGCAGGGTGTCGGCGGGGCGGGGCTGCAGCGACAGGATGAGGCGGATCGCCTCCAGCACGTCGGCCTGCTCGGCATCCAGCTGCCGGGCGATCGCCGCATAGTCATGGCTGGCGAGCAACTGCAGGTCCTCGCCCAGCAGCCTTGCCGCCAGGTGCCGGGCGGGCACGGTGCCGGACAGGGCGGCCAGCTGTACCTGCAGGCATTCGCGCAGGTCGCGGGCGGCCATGCCGGCCGGCTCGCCCTGCAGCAGGCGCTGGCGGATGCTTTCCACGTGCGCGCCGTCGCGGTCAAAGCGGGCACTGGCGAGCAGGGTCAGCTGCGGCAGCGGCGCCTGCAGGTAGCCGGCGTCGTCGCAGTGCTCCAGCCAGAAGGCGGCGATGGACAGGTCGCCCTCGTCCAGGTCCAGGGCCAGCGCCTGCAGGATGCGCAGGTGCGGGTCGCTGGATTCGCCCATGGCCAGCCGCGCGGTGCGGTCTTCGTCGGCGTCGTTCCAGCTGGCGCCAGCGACGTCCCACATCGAGCTCTCCGGGAGCTCGTCGAACGCCGCCGTCTCCGCCTGCGCATCGCCGCCGGCGGAAGCGTCCGCCGCGGGAGCGGCTTCTTCCTCGAGTTCGAGCAGCGGGTTGTTCTCCAGCGCCTGGCGGACCTCCTGCTCCAGCTGCATGCCGTTGAGCTGCAGCAGGCGGATGGATTGCAGCAGGGCGGGCGTGAGGTGGAGCTGCTGGCCGAGCTGGGTGGCGAGCGTGGTCTTCATTTCGTCTGATCCCCGGGGGCGCCATGTGAAGCGACCGTTATGGAACGCATCTTGCGTAGGGGGTGTCAGGGAATGAATAGGAAAAAACCCTCATGCACATGGGTTTATCCCTACGGCATGTAGGGATTTTCCTTACTTTGCGCCATTAATCCGTCGCCGCAGTCGGGGCGGGGATTTGCCCATCAATGACTTACGGAATTCTGACGCCGCACGCGACGGATTTCCGAATCTGTGACACGGTTCCTGAGAGCGATGGGCCGCCCGGCGCGCTCAGGCAAGCTCCTGCTGGTGGCGTACCGCAAGCAGCAGCAGGTCGTTGGCGCGGCGGCAGCCCAGGGCTTCCATCATGCGCGCGCGGTGGGTTTCCACCGTCTTGACGCTGATCCCCAGTTCCGCGGCGATTTCCTTGGTGGTCTGGCCGTTGCCGAGCTGGCGCAGGATCTGCCGCTGGCGCGGCGACAGTGCGGCGATGCCGGTGGGGCGTTCGCGCCCGAGCATGGGCGCGAGCATGCGCGCGGAGATCTGCGGGCTGAGGAACACCTGCCCGGAATGGGCCGCACGCAGGGCGATTTCCAGTTCCTGCGGCGCGGCGTCCTTGACCACGAATCCCACCGCCCCGCGATCCAGCGCGTCGCGCACATGCGCGGTGTCGTCGTGCATGGACATCATCACCACGCGTGCCTGCGGCACCTTGCGGCGGATGTCGGACAAAGCCTCCAGGCCGCTGCGGCCGGGCAGGGAAAGGTCCATCAGCACCACGTCCGGATGCTGCTGCACGGCCAGCTCCAGCGCCTGTTCCGCGTTGCTGGCCTCGCCAGTCACCAGCACGCCGCCGAACGTCTGCAGCAGGCGGCACAGTCCGGCACGGACCAGCGTATGGTCATCGACAATCAGGACACGCACGGTAACGGGCATCGCTTGGGAATGGCCGCACCTTAGCCGAGCGCGCGCGTGCGCGCCAAGCGGCGAAGGTCATGGACGGGCAGGTTCAACGCGGACGCCGGCTGTCGGCGATCTGGCGCCGGTGCAGGCGGAACAGATGCCGTTCCAGCGCGGTTTCCAGCGCATCGCCGGTACTCTGCAGGCGCAGCCAGAGATAGAGGCTGCCGTTGCCGGATGTCGCTTCGCCCAGTACCTGCACCGGCAGTTCGATGTGGTCGGGCAGCCAGTCGGCCGGCTGCAGGCGCACGACGCCGGCGCTGCCCTGGACCGCACCGGTACGCTGGCCCAGTTCCAGCCGCAGCCCCCGGCGCGACCAGCGCACCGGGCGCAGCGGCAATGCCTGGGTGGACTGGCGCAGCAGGCGGCCCAGCAGCACCAGGGCCAGGTCCATGCGCGCTTCCAGCCGCTGCAACTGCTGGCTGCCTTCGCCACCGCGCTCGTCGGCATCGTCGTTGCCGCGCGAATCCTCCACCAGCGCCACGCTGCGCAACAGCATTTCCGCCGCGCCGGCGCGGATGACCGCGCTGCCGGGCTCGAATGCCGCCGGCAAGGCGACATCGCAGCTCAGCGTATCGTCGAACAGCTCGGTTTCCGCCGGGTGGTGGACGACGCTGGCGCCGGGCTCGTTCATGCCAGCGATTCTGCCTGCTGGTAGGCGTGGGCGGCGCGGACCGACTGGCGGCCGGCACGCAGGCGGGCCGAAGCGATGTCGCGCCGGACCAGCATGTCGGCCATCAGCGACTGCTGCAGGACAAGCAGGTTGCGCAGGCCAGTGGCGGCGGCCTGCACGCCGCAGGCCTCGACGAACTCGCGCAGGCGGCGGTCGTGACCGCTGGCGATGCGCTCGGCTTCGGCGTGGTCTTCCTGCTCCACCGCGACACGCAGCGCCTCGAGGTCGTCATGCAGTGCCTGCAGGGTATGGTCGGTATCCATCATGCTTTTCAGGTTCCTGCGATGGCGGGACGTTGGCGCTGGTCGGACGGGATCGCGTTCCACGCCGATTCGATCTCGCCCATCACCGCGAGAGAATCATGCAGTGCGCGCGTGTCGTTGTTGAGGTTCGCTTCGGTCAGGCGCTGGATGACGAAGTCATACAGCGCCGAAAGATTGCCGGCGATCTCGCCGCCGGCCTCGTGGTCGAGCGAACCGTTGAGATGGCCGATGATGGCGCAGGCCTCGCCGATCGCCTTGCCCTTCATGGCCTGGTCGCCCTGGGCGAGAAACGCCTCGGCGCGCCGGATACGCTCACTGGCGCCCTCGAACAACAAGGCCACCAGTTTGTGCGGATCGGCATCCGCAACCCGGGAGGAAACGCCGACCTTGCGGTACTGATCGGCGTAATTGCGGCTGGGACCATACATCGGGGGAATCTCCTGATGTCCAGCGGGCGGGGGAAGGCCGCTGGACGATTGAGTGATGATCTGTTTATCGGCAGGCAGGGCGCTTGACTTGAGCCGATCGTCAACGCGACGAACTGCTCAGCGCCGAAAGCTGCTGGGCCAGGTAATTGCTGGTGCTCTGCATCTGCGCCACCAGCGAATCCATGGCGGTGAACTGCGCGGTATAGCGGGCGGACACCTTTTCCATGCGCAGATCCAGGTCGTCCAGGTCCTTTTCCAGCTTCTTGATCTGCTTGTTGAGGGCGTCGGTGCGCTGGGTAAGGGTGCCCGTGCTGTCCAGGTTGCTCTTGAGCAGGGTGGAAAGGCTGCTGGAAAGCGCGCCGTCCTTGCCCAGCAGGTTGGCCGCGGCATTGGGGCTTTCCGCCATGGTCTTGTCGAACGTCCCGGCGTCGAATGCCAGGGTGCCGTCCTTGTTGATCACCAGCCCCAGCCCCTTGAGGTCGATGACGTTGGCGCTGAGCTGGCTGCGCAGCTGCTGCTGCAGGCCGCGCACCAGCGCATCGCCGGTCAGCACCGAGGCCGCGTCCTTCTCCGCGTCGTACGCGCTGGAGTTCCGGAGCAGGCTGACCGAGGCGTTGTAGGCGCTGACGAAGGCCTGCATATCGATCTTCAGCGGCGAGTTGTCGCGGCTGATCGTCAAGGTCTTGGTGCTGCCTTCCTCGGCCTTGTCCAGGTTCAGGGTGACGCCCGGGATCAGGTCGCTGATGCTGTTGGTGCTGGACTCGCGTTCGAACCCGTCAACCCGTACCCGCGCATTGGTGGCGGGCACGGTCTGGCTGAGGCCGCCCTGGCTGCCATCCCAGGTCAAGGCCGCGAGCGTGCCCCCGCCGCCGCTGGCGGTGATGGTCAGTGCACCGGCGCTGCCGGCGCCGACCGCGTTCAGCACCAGGTGCTGGCCGTCATCTGCGGTGATGATGGTGGCGCTGACGCCCTTGCCGTCGGCCGCCAGGTTGATCGCCTTGGCGATGTCGGCCAGCGTGTCGCCTTCGCCGGTGGCGACGTCGATGGAACCCTCGCCCCACTCGATGCTCAACGTGCCAGGCCCGTCGGTCACCGCGCCGGCGGGAAATGCGCCGGAGGTGAGTTTCTGGTTGCGCGCCAGGCTCAGCACCTCCACGTCGTAGCTGCCCGGCGTGGCCACGCTCTTGCCGGTGGCCGGATCGGTGACGATGGTGGCGGAAAAACCGCTTTTCTCCGGCACGCTGGTCCTGAACGCCGGTGCCTCGGCGCTCTTGCCCAGCGCCTCCAGGGTCGTCTGCAGGCTGCTCAGCGAACTCTTGATGCTGCCCAGCGCCGAAAGTTTGGCGGTGGCCGCCGTGCCCTGGCTGTTGATGCGGGTGGCTGCGGGCTTGCGTTCGGCTGCCACCAACTGCGAAACGACGGCGGCGATGTCCAGGCCGGAACCGACGGCGGAGAGGGAAGAGGTAGCCATGCGAAATCCTTCAGCGGCAAGGAGATGCCAGCAGCGGCACCTCGGTTATCGGCACATGCCATCGGGACTTTAGTCCCTGGCGGGGGAATGCCCCCGTGCAAAGGCAATTTCCGTGCCGCGGGCGGGGAAAGGGTGCCGTGCATGCATGCAGGCAGGCTTGAGCCGGGCCCACCCAGGCACGCAGAAGGCCTCCATGACGACAGGTGCAACCGCCGCGGATGGGCCTTGCCTGCGAATGCCTCTGCCCGGCGGCCGGGCAACTCCCATGCGCAGGGCCACTCCCGCGCACACGGCCACCCCTCGGCGCGCGCCTGCCGGCGGAACGAAAAAACCCGCCACCGTTGCCGGTGGCGGGCTGGGTCACGGCGATGGCGCCAGCGGTATCAGCGCAGCAGGCTGAGCACGTTCTGGCTGGTCTGGTTGGCCTGGGCCAGCATCGCGGTACCGGCCTGCTGCAGGATCTGCGTGCGGGTCAGTTCGGCGGTTTCCGAAGCGTAATCCGTGTCGCGGATACGGCTGCGGGCGGCCGAGAGGTTTTCCGACGAGCTGTTCAGGTTGGCCACGGTCGAGGTGAAGCGGTTCTGGATGGCACCCAGGTCGGCGCGGGCGGAGTTGACCGTCTGCAGTGCCGCATCCATCGCCGCCAGCGCGTTGTCGGCACCCAGCGTGGTGGAGATGTCCAGGCTGGCAAAACCGGTGTCGGCGGCGCCAGCCACCCAGTTGCTGGTCGCGCCGGCGGTCAGGCCGGTAGCTTTCAGCAGGTCGGCATCGGCGGTGGCGCCGGTGCCGCTGGCGGCGACGGTGAAGTTGCCCAGCGACGAGGACAGGGCCAGGTTGCCGTTCTGATCCAGCGAGGCGCTGACGCCGGTGTTGTAGCTCTGGTTGTTGATGGCCTTGACCAGGTCGCTGGCGCGCTGGGCGGCATTGCTGGCCTTGCCGAAGTTGATGGTGGCCGAACCCTTGTCGCCGGTCAGCACCAGGCTGCCCGAACCAAAGTTCTGCACCGGCACGTCGGTGACCGTGTCCATGCCGGCCTTGTTGGCAGCGGTACCGCCGATGTTGACGGCCGCGCCGGTGGAATCCACCAGCTGCAGGCGACCATTGACGTTGGAGGCGGTGAGGTTGCCCAGCGCGGTGGCATTGGCCGGAAGCGCCTTGGCGGCATTGAACGCGGTGACCAGCGCATCGACACCGGCCGAGGCGGTAGCGCCGCCCGCGCTGGCAATGCCGACACCGTTGATGGTGAATTCGGCAGCGGTCGTGGTGCCGAAGGTGGTGGTGCCCGCAGCGCCCGGAATGAGATCCGCGCCCACGGCCGCCGTGGCCGTCGGCAGGGCCGAGACGCCGCTGGTGCCGGCGACGAGGTTGCCCATGGTAATGGCCGGGGATGCGAGGCCAGTGGTGCTGTTGGTGATGACGATGTTGCCGCTGTTATTCGCGGCGGTCGCACCGGCAGTGGCGGCGGTGAGCTGGGTATTGATCGCGGTCGCCACCGCGTCGGCATCAGCATAGTTGCCGTCGAGGGTGATTGTCGTTGGCGTTCCAGTGCCGACGGTTACGTCAAACTTGACCTCCTTGCCGGTCGTGAAATCACCAACAAAGCTCGCGGCAGAAAACGTCAGCGTGCTGCCGGTTGCCGGGGTATCGGCACCTCCGCCGGTGACTGCGCTGCTCAGGGCGGCGCCGGTCACCGTACGCGAGGTGACGGCGGCCTGCGGAGCCACGGCCGCCGCGCTGGCGGCGGTGTCGACGCGGTTCCAGTTGCCCAGCGACTTGATGTTGGCGTTGGCGATCTGGGCGATGTCGATCGTCTGGCCCTGGTCGGCACCGATCTGGAAGGCCTGCGCCTGGAACGTACCGTCCAGCAGCTTGGTGCCGTTGAAGTTGGTCTGCTCGGCCACGCGCTGGATCTCGGCCTTCAGCAGCTGCACTTCGGCGTTCAGCGCCTGGCGGTCGGAATCGGAGTTGGTGGCGTTGCGCGACTGCACCGACAGTTCGCGGATGCGCTGCAGGTTGTTGCCGATTTCGGTCAGCGCGCCTTCGGCGGTCTGCGCCAGCGAGATGCCGTCGTTGGCGTTGCGCGCAGCCTGGTTCATGCCGCGGATCTGGGTGCTGAAGCGCTCGGAGATCGCCAGACCGGCGGCATCGTCCTTGGCGCTGTTGATGCGCAGGCCCGAGGACAGGCGCTGGATGCTGGTGGCCAGGTTGGTGCCGCTCGTGTTCAGGTTGCGCTGAGCATTGAGCGACATGATGTTGGTGTTGATGACTTGTGCCATGATTCGGGCTTCCTGTTTGGCGTTGGAACCGGCAGTTCACCTGACCGGTACTGGGTGCAGTGGGGCGGGGTGTAGGAGCCGTAGCACCGCTGCTGATACCAATAACGGCCGGATGCCGGGCAGCTTTAGCGTGTCGTTGCACGGCACCGTGGCGACCGCGGGCATCCAACAGGAAACGGCGCGTTGGGGCAGGCCCCCAACGC
>NZ_JASCOS010000082.1:0-16633 GCF_029959705.1 Stenotrophomonas sp. PS02297
GCTTTCAAGCATATGCCGCGTTCAACACCTGCGCGGCACTGCGGCGAATGCAGCGGGACAGCCCCATCGCGGCTGAAGCCGCTCCTACGGGGAGCAAGGCCGGGCATGCGGCTTTCCGCAGGCCCGGCGCCGGCACGGCCGGATCAGCCGCACCACACCCGCGCGTTGCGGAACATGCGCAGCCATGGCGAATCCTCGCCCCAGCCCTTCGGCGCCCAGCTCAGGTTGAGCGTGCGCGGGGTGCGCTCCGGGTGCGGCATCAGGATGGTGACGCGGCCGTCGCGGGTGGTCAGGCCGGTGATGCCGTCCGGCGAGCCGTTCGGGTTCAGCGGGTACTGCGGGTCGGCCTTGCCGTCGCCATCGATGTAGCGCAGCGCCACGTCGACCGCGGCCTGGTCCACCGCGCTGTCGAACTCGGCGCGGCCTTCGCCGTGCGCCACCGCCACCGGCAGCCGCGAGCCGGCCATGCCGCGCAGCAGGATCGACGGCGACTCCACCACCTCCAGCAGCGCGGTACGGGCCTCGAACTGCTCGCTGCGGTTACGCAGGAACTTCGGCCAGTGCTCCGCGCCGGGAATGATGTCCTTGAGCTGGCTCATCATCTGGCAGCCGTTGCACACGCCCAGGGCGAAGGTGTCCGGACGCGCGAAGAACGCGGCGAACGCCTCGCGCAGCGCAGGACGCTCCAGGATCGAGGTCGCCCAGCCGCGGCCCGCGCCCAGCACGTCGCCGTAGCTGAAACCGCCACAGGCGGCGATGCCGCGGAAATCGTCCAGCTGCACGCGGCCTGCGATCAGGTCGCTCATGTGCACGTCAAAGGCGTCGAAACCGGCGCGCTCGAAGATGTTGGCCATCTCGATCTGGCCGTTGACGCCCTGCTCGCGCAGGATCGCCACCTTCGGCCGCGCGCCCGTGGCGATGAACGGCGCGGCGACATCCTCGGCCGCGTCGAACGCCAGCTTCGGCTTAAGCCCCGGCGCATTGAAGCTGCGCGCGACCGCGCGTTCCTGGTCGGCCGCTTCCGGGTTGTCGCGCAGCTTCTGCATGGCGTGGGTCACCGACCACCACGCGTCGAACAGTTCTTCCCAGCGCCATTCGACCAGCGTTTCGCCTTCCAGCTGCACGCGCACTACCGGCGCGGTGGTCGGCCGTGCGATGCGCTGCGCGCACTCGGTCAGCGCGTGGCGCTCGACCAGGTCGGCGAACGCGGCGCGGTCTTCGCGGGCGATCTGCACCACCGCCCCCAGTTCCTCGTTGAACAGGCTGCGGAACGGATCGTCGCCCCAGGCGTCGAGCACGATGTCCAGGCCCAGGCGCGAGGCAAAGGACATCTCGCACAGCGCGGCGAACGCGCCGCCGTCGCTGCGGTCGTGGTAGGCCAGCAGCAGGCCGGCTTCGCGCGCATCGCGGATCAGCTCGAAGAAGCCGCGCAGGCGCTCGGGATCGTCCAGGTCCGGCACTTCGCCGGCGAAGGCCGGCAGCGCGCTGTGGTCGGCCTGGGTCTGGGCCAGGATCGAACCGCCCAAGCGCTGCTTGCCCGCGCCCAGCCCGATCAGCCACAGCTCGCTTTCGGTATCGCGGTCGAGCAGCGGGGTCAGCTGCTGGCGCGCATCGACCACCGGCGCGAACGCCGAGATCACCAGCGACACCGGCGACACCGATTTCTCGGCCTTGCCGTCGGCCTGCCACTGCGCCTGCATCGACAGCGAGTCCTTGCCCACCGGGATGCTGATGTCCAGCTGCGGGCACAGCTCCATACCCACCGCCTTGACCGCGTCGTACAGCAGCGCGTCTTCGCCGTCGTGGCCGCAGGCGGCCATCCAGTTGGCCGACAGCTTGACCGTATCCAGCGAGGTCACCGGCGCGGCGCACAGGTTGGTGATCGCTTCGCCCACCGCCATGCGCGCCGAGGCGGCGGCATCCAGCAGGGCCAGCGGGGTGCGCTCGCCCAGCGACATGGCTTCGCCGGCCCAGGTGTCGAACCCGGCCAGGGTGATGGCGACGTCGGCCATCGGCAGCTGCCACGGGCCGATCATCTGTTCGCGCGCGGTCAGGCCGCCGACGCTGCGGTCGCCGATGGTGACCAGGAAGCTCTTCGATGCCACGGTCGGGTGCGCGAGCACGCGCAGGCCGGCGTCGTGCAGGTCGATGCCGGCGGTCTTCAACGCCGGCCAGCGCGGCGCGGCCGGATGCGCGGTATCGCGGTGCATCTTCGGCGCCTTGCCGAACAGCACGTCCATCGGCAGGTCGATCGGCGCGTCGGCCGGGACGTTGCCCGGGGTCGCGCCGTAGGCCACGACCAGGCGCTCCTCGGCTGTGGCGATGCCGACCGCGGCGAACGGGCAGCGCTCGCGCGCGCAGATGTCGGTGAACTCGGCCAGGCGCCCGGCCGGGATGCCCAGCACGTAGCGCTCCTGCGACTCGTTGCACCACAGTTCCAGCGGCGACAGCGACGGGTCGTCGGTGGGCACCTTGCCCAGGTCGATCACGCCACCGACCCCGGAATCGTGCAGCAGTTCCGGGATGGCGTTGGACAGGCCGCCGGCGCCGACGTCGTGGAAGAACTTGATCGGGTTGCCGGTGCCCATGGCCACGCAGCGGTCGATCACTTCCTGGCAGCGGCGCTCCATCTCCGGGTTGTCGCGCTGCACGCTGGCGAAGTCGAGGTCCTCGGCGCTCTCGCCCGAGGCCACCGACGAGGCGGCGCCGCCGCCCAGGCCGATCAGCATCGCCGGGCCGCCGAGCACGATGACGATGTCGCCGTCCTGCAGCTTCAGCTTGTCCACCTGCACGCGGTCGATCGCGCCCAGGCCGCCGGCCAGCATGATCGGCTTGTCGTAGGCACGGGTGATGCCGTCTTCCGGCAGCTCGAAGCTGCGGAAGTAACCGAGCAGGTTCGGGCGGCCGAATTCGTTGTTGAACGCGGCGCCGCCGAGCGGGCCGTCGAGCATGATGTCCAGCGCCGGCGCCATGCGCGGATTCAGCGCGCGCGGCGCCTCCCACGGCTGCGGCAGGGTCGGGATGCGCAGGTGCGAGACCGAGAAGCCGGTCAGGCCGGCCTTGGGCTTGCCGCCGCGGCCGGTCGCGCCTTCGTCGCGGATCTCGCCGCCAGCGCCGGTCGAAGCGCCCGGGAACGGCGCGATCGCGGTCGGATGGTTGTGCGTCTCCACCTTGATCTGGAACGCGCTGGGCACCACCGCTTCGCTGCGGTACTTCCCGCTGGCCGGATCGGGGCGGTAGCGCGCGGCCGGCTCGCCTTCGATCACCGCCGCGTTGTCGCTGTAGGCGCTCAACGTGTGCTGCGGGGTCTGCTGGTGGGTGTTCTTGATCATGCGGAACAGCGAGCGGTCCTGCTCGCGCCTGTCGATGGTCCAGCTGGCATTGAAGATCTTGTGCCGGCAGTGCTCGGAATTGGCCTGCGCGAACATCATCAGTTCGACATCGGACGGATCGCGGCCCAGCTCGGCATAGCGCCGGCGCAGGTAGTCGATCTCGTCGTCGGCCAGGGCCAGGCCCAGGCGCTTGTTGGCCGCTTCCAGGTCGGCCAGGGCGATGCGCTCCAGCTGGCCGCGCGCCGGGCTGGTGAACAGCGCCTGCGCCTGTTCGATGCCGGTCAGCAGCGACTGCGTCATCGCATCGTGCAGCAGCCTGGCCACGGCGGCCTGCTTTGCCGGGTCGGACGGCCAGCCGGCCAGGTCGATGCGGGTTCCGCGCTCCACGCGCTGGATCGGCAGGCCGGCGCCGCGCACCAGCTCGGAGGCCTTGCTCGACCAGGGCGACAGCGTGCCCAGGCGCGGCACCACATAGCGCGAGACCGTATCCGCGGCGGCGGCGGCCGGCTGCGGCTGGCCCTGCAGGATGCGGCCCAGCACGGCCTGGTCGACGGCCGCGGCATCGGCGGCCTGGATGAAGTAGACGTGCCAGGCACCGGTAATGCGCAGATCGGCGGCGATGGACTGCAGGCGGGATTCAAGACGTTCGCGGCGGAACGGCGAAAGGGCGGCTGCGCCCTCGAGGACGATCATGTCCGGGAGACCATGGTGGGAGTCGGGCCCGCCATTGTACCGGAGCGAGCGCCGCGGGCTGGAACCGGCGACGGCATGCCGCATCGCCGCGGCGGGAACAGGGTCCGGATTGCGGAGGCGGGGCATGCCACCGGTGTTTTACCGGGAAGGCTCCAGCGGGGCGTTGCCCCGCTCTACAAGAAGAGGGGGCACGGCGGCTCTGCAGCGCCGGGTACCACCCGGCGGGCCTGCATGGGAATGCCCCGGCCTGCAAGGACGGCGATGGGCCATGCCCGCCACCCGCCCGGGGGACGGTGGCTGGCGATGGCGGACATGAAAACGGCGGCCTCGGCCGCCGTTTCTGCCTCAGGGGCTGCCGGACGCGCCGGGAAGCCGTTCCAGCGCCGCCTTGAGCTGCGCCGGCGGCAGGTAGCCGCCCAACTGGGTGCCGTCGGCGGCGAAGATCGCCGGAGTGCCGCTGATGCCCAGCTGCTGGCCGACGTTGTACTGCATCGTCACCGGGTTGGTGCAGTTCTTCGCCTCCACCGGGCGGTCGGACTTGGCGGCGGTCAGTGCCGCCTTGCGGTCGCTGGCGCACCACACCGAGATCATGTCGGTGTGGTCCTTGCTGCCCAGGCCCATGCGCGGGAACGCCAGGTACTCGACGGCGATGCCCTGGCGGTTCAGTTCGGCGATGTCCTGGTGCAGCTTGCGGCAGTAACCGCACTCGATGTCGGTGAACACGCTGATGGTGTACTTGGCGTTCGGCGGCGCGAACACGATCCGGTCCGAATGCGGCAGCGTGGACAGCAGCTTGCGGCGGTAGGCCAGCAGGCCTTCGCTGGTGGCAAGCGCGCGCTTGCCGATGTCGTAGGGCTGGGCCTGCAGCAGGAAGCGGCCGTCGTCGGTGACGTACAGCACCTGGCCGGACACCACCACCTCGCGGAAACCGGCGAACGGCGCGGCGCCGATGTAGTCCGGGCTGAAATTCGGATCCAGTTGCTTGAGCGCATCGCGCACCCGCTTCTCGACCGCGCCATCCCCGGCGGCCGGAGCGGCGGCGGTGGTGGTTTCGGGCGCCTTCGACTGCGCGCAGGCGGTCAGGCTGATCGCGCCCAGCAGCGCGGCGATGGCGATTCGGAGCATGGGGATTCCAAGGGGAAAGAGGCGGAAAGCCTGGCGATTCTCGCATACCCGCGGATCGGGACGTTCAGCGCGGGGTGGGATTGGCGGCGCTTGCCGCAGGGCCCACGAACAGCGCGACGCTGCGGCACGAGGTGCGCCAGAGGCCCGCACGGATTCCATTGCCGACGCAGCGTCCCACCGCCGCGTGCGGGGCAACGCCCCGCTTGAGCCCTCCCGGGCAGGCCCCGCCGGGCGATGCCCGGCGCTACAAAGCCGCCGCGTCCCCTCTCCTTGTAGAGCGGGGCAACGCCCCGCTGGAGCCTTCCCGGGCAGGCCCCGCCGGGCGATGCCCGGCGCTACAAAGCCGCCGCGCCCCCCTCTCCTTGTAGAGCGGGGCAACGCCCCGCTGGAGCCCTCCCAGGCAGGCCCCGCCGGGCGATGCCCGGCGCTGCAAAGCCGCTGCGTCCCCTCTCCTTGTAGAGCGGGGCAAAGCCCCGCTGGAGCCCTCCCGGGCAGGCCCGCCGGGCGCCCGCAACCGCGCGCGGCACGCCGCGCAAGCGCGGCCGCTCACCCCCTCGGGTGGTGACTGCGGTGCAGCTTCTGCAGATGCTCGCGCGCGACCAGGGTGTAGATCTGGGTGGTGGACAGCGAGCTGTGGCCGAGCAGCATCTGCAGCGCGCGCAGGTCGGCGCCATGGTTGAGCAGATGGGTGGCGAAACTGTGGCGCAGGCCGTGCGGGCTGATCCGCGTCGGGTCGATGCCGGCGACCATCGCGCAGGTCTTCACCAGCAGCCAGAACTGCTGGCGGGTCAGCGGCTTCTGGCCACGGGTCAGGAACAGGGGCACCTGGCCGTGGGCCGTGGCCTGCACCGGCCGGCCCGCGGCCAGCGCCGGGCGCGCGTCGGCCAGGTAGCGTTCCAGCCAGTGCCGGGATTCCTCGCCCAGGGGCACCAGCCGCTCCTTGCTGCCCTTGCCGGTCACCCGCAGCACGCCCTGGCGCAGGTTGACGGCGTTGGCCGGCAGGTCGACCAGTTCGCTCACGCGCAGCCCGGCGGCGTACATCAGTTCCAGCATGGCGCGGTCGCGCAGTCCCTCCGGCGTGGCGACATCCGGCGCTGCCAGCAGGGCCTCGATCTGGCTTTCGGCCAGGGCCTTGGGCAGTGGCCGCGGCAGCTTGGGCGGCTCCAGCAGCGCGGAGGGATCGTCGCCGCGCTCGCCGCGGCGCAGGCAATCGGCGAAGAACGCGCGCAGCGCAGACAACAGCCGCGCGTTGCTGCGCGGCGACCAGCCGTGATGGGTGCGCCAGGCCAGATAGTCGAACAGGCCCGGCCGGTCGATGCCGGCCAACAGGCTTCCCTGCGCCGATGAAACCGCCCCCGGCGCAGCGGCACCGGTTCGCGGAGAGGCCGCCGCCGCCCTCCCTGGCCGTTCGCCCGCCGGCGCACGGACCGATGGTGCGCAGGCGCGCCCGTTCGCCCAGCGCGCCAGTCCTTCGAGGTCCCTGCGGTAGCTGTCCAGCGTCGCACGCGCCAGCCCCTGCTCGGCCCAGATCGCATCGAGGAAGCGCTGGATGCGGTGGCCGTCCTCCTCGCGCAGCGGTGGCAGCTGCATCACCAACTGGCGGCGTTCGGCGGCGGTGGAAAGCGGAGTCATCGTGCGAAGGATAGGCATTGCCGGCGCCACTGCCCATCCACATCGCGCACGCCAGCCCGTATGCTCGCGCGATGAACGCAGACGCCGCTTCCCCGCCCCGCCCTTCGCCGCTGCTGCTGCGCCGGTTGCTGGCGATGCTCTACGACCTGTGGCCGGTGCTGGCGCTGTGGATGCTCGCCGCCGTGCCGTTCACCCTGCTGGACGTGGCCGCAAGCGGCAACACGCACCACAACATCGCCCCGTACAGCCCGCTGCAGTGGCTGTTGTGGCTGTGCTGCTGGGCGGTGGCCGGCGTGTATGCGACGGCCAGCTGGAAGCGCGGCGGGCAGACGCTGGGCATGCGCCCGTGGCGGCTGCATGTGCGCGGCGCCGACGGCACGCCCTCGATGGGCATGCTGTGGAAGCGCTACGCGATCGGCACGCTGTCGCTGCTGTGCGGCGGGCTCGGATTCTGGTGGGCGCTGTTCGACCGGGAGCGGCTTACGTGGCACGACCGACTGAGCAACACGCGGCTGGTGCGCCTGCCCAAACAGGAATAAGCCCGGCGCTTCGTTCCGCAGGCGCGCGGCGGCGCGGCAGGCAAACCGGTTCATCCGGTTTCCCGGAGCGCGGCATGGGCGCTTGATCGCCCCCTGTCCGCTGCCACGGGTGACCGGGCATGACGGTGCGGCGGGAGAAATGCTCAACCCACAGGAGCGGCTTCAGTCGTGAAGGGGCTTTCCGGGGCAGGCCCTGGTCGCGACTGAAATCGCGCCTACAGGGCGCGCGCACTTTGCATGCGCGCAGCGGACGGAGGTCAACTCGACCTGCGCTTGAACAGCCAGCCCGACACGGCCAGCATCACGATCGGCGGCAACGCGTAGGCGATGCGGTAGTCGAACTTGAGCGCGCCGGCCATGCGCCCGAAGAACATCTGCAGCAGCAGGAAGCCCAGCGCGAACAGCATGCCCAGGAACAGGCGCTTGCCCATGCCGCCGCTGCGCAGCGAGCCAAACGCGAACGGCACCGCCGCCAGGCACAGCGCCAGCACGTTCACCGGATAGAACCAGCGGCTCCAGTAGGTGTCCTCGTAGTCGCGCGCATCCAGCCCGTTGCGCTTGCGGTACTCGATGCTGGTGCGCAGTTCGGCCGCGGTCAGGCTGCGCGGCTTGGCCAGGCCGGAGGCCAGCGCCGCCGCGTCCAGCGCCGAATCCCAGCGTTCGCTGGCGACCGTCCGACGGGTGGCCGAGCGCTCGCCGAAGGTGTCGTGCCGCACCTGTTCCAGGGTCCAGCCATCGGTGTCGTGGCGCGCGGTGACCGCGTAAGTCAGGCTGGCCAGGCGGCCGCCGGCATCCAGCCGGTACAGGCGCACGTCGTGCAGCAACAGGCGCGTCCCGCCGTCGTCGGTGAGCTGTTCCTCACCGTTCTGCGCGTTGAGGAAGGTGTCGCCCTCGCGCGCCCACAGCCCGGAATAACGGGCCACGGCCATGTCTGTATTGAACTTGGCGCTGGCCTTGAGCGCATCGGCCTTTTCCTGCGCCCACGGCGCCAGGGTTTCGCCATTGACCACCATCATCGCGGTCAGCAGCGACAGCGCGATGGCCACCGAGAGCGCGATGCGGCGCCGCGACAGGCCGATCGCGCGCAGGGCGGTCAGTTCCGAGGTCGCGGCCAGCTGGCCCAGCCCCATCAGCGCGCCGATCACCGCGGCCATCGGGAACAGCGTGTAGGCGCGGCGCGGCAGGGTATAGGCGGTCCAGGCCACGGCATGGCCGAAGGTATAGCTGCCGGTGCCGATGTTCTTGGCCTCGCCGGACAGCGACAGCATCGCGTCCAGGCCGGTCAGCACCGCCCAGGTCAGCAGCACCGTGAACAGCACGGTGCGGCCAACGTAGAAGTCGTGGATGCGCGGGCTCAGCATCATGCGCGGCCCCGCTTGCGGCGCGACAGCCGGCCATCGCGGAAATACATCCATGCCGCCAGCGCCAGCAGCGGCACGGTCAGCCACCACATGCCCAGCGCCGTCGGCAGCTTGCCGGTGGCCAGCCATTGCCGGCCGCTGATCATCAGGCTGATGCCCACGACATAGCCCAGGAAGGCCAGCATGATGCTGCCGTAGCGCTGCTGCCGCGGCGTGCTGCGCGCCAGCGGCAGGGCCAGCAGGGCGAAGGCCAGCGCCAGCAGCGGCGGGGTGATGCGCCAGTGCAGCTGCGCCTGCGCCTCGCGCCGGTCGTCGCCCAACAGGCGCAGGGTCGGCAGCACCTCGGGGTCGTCCTGCCCGCGCGGCTCGTCGCGGTCGGGCAGCGCCACCTCGTTGCTGGCGTAGCGCATCAGGCGGTAGTCCAGCGCGCCGTTCTCCGGGCCCTCGACGCGGTGTCCGTCCTCCAGGCGCAGGAAGCGCTGACGCTCGCCCTCGAAGAACATCGCGCCGCTGTTGGCCGAGACCACGTCGATGCGCCCGTCCTTCTGCCGCTGGATGAACACCTTGCCCATTTTCGTGCCGTCCTCGCTCAGCGAGGACAGGTAGACGATGCCGCCGCCGGAAAGCTGGGTGAACCTGCCCGGCTCCAGTCCGGCCACCACCACGCTGCGGCTGGCGGCCTCGACCATCGCGTCGGCGGTACGGTTGGCCCAGGGGCCCAGCCACAGCGAGCAGGCCCCGACCACCGCCACCACCGGCACCACCAGCATCAGCACCGGCCGCAGCAGGCGCCGCGGGCCGGCCCCCACCGCGGTCAGCACCGCCATCTCCGAGTCCCGGTAGAGCCGGGCGATGGCCAGCGACAACCCGAGCAGCAGGGCCAGCGGCAGGATGATGGGCAGGTAGACGATGAACTGCAGGCCCAGCTGCGACAGCAGCAGCCCGGCCGGCATGCGGCCGTCGGCGATCCGGCCCAGGATGTCCACCAGCACCCCGCCCACGCTCACCACCAGCAGCACGGTCAGGGTCGCCAGGAAGCTCTGGAGGAAGTCGCTCAGCAGGTAGCGGTCAAGCTTCGCCATGGGGTGGGTGGTTTAAACTCCCGGTTTGGTTCGCGGCGCGCCCGGCCGGTCTGGAAGGGTGGAAACAGTCCGCGATTGTACGGATTTGGCAATGGAATCTGATCAATGTCTCTGCAATTCACCCTGAACCACGCCGCTCCGGCCTCCGTCGCGGTCGACTGCGTCATCGTTGGCGCCTTTTCCGACAAGTCGCTGTCCCCGGCGGCGCAGGCGCTGGACGCCGCCTCCGGCGGCCGCCTCGCGGCGCTGGTGGAGCGCGGCGATGTCGGCGGCAAGACCGGCAACACCACCGTGCTGCACGACCTGGCCGGCGTGGCCGCGCCGCGCGTGCTGGTGGTCGGCCTGGGCGATGCGGCCAAGTTCGGCGTGCCCCAGTACATCAAGGCGGTAGGCGACGCCGCGCGCGCGCTGCGCAGCGGGGTCACCCGCAGCGCGCTGTTCACCCTGTCCGAACTGGTCGTTGCCGGCCGCGACGCCGCCTGGAACGTCCGCCAGGCCGTGGTCGCCGCCAACCACGCCAGCTACCGCTACACCGCCACCCTGGGCAAGAAGAAGCCCGACGCCCCGGGCCTGGAAACCCTGGCGATCAGCGGCAGCGACGAGACCGCCCTGCAGCAGGGCCAGGCCATCGCCGCCGGCGTCGAGTACGCCCGCGAGCTGGGCAACCTGCCGCCGAACCTGTGCACCCCGGCCTACCTGGCCGAGACCTCGGTCAAGTTCGCCGCCGAGCATGAAGGCGCGCAGGCCGAGATCCTGGACGAGCAGCAGATGGAGGCCCTGGGCATGGGCTCGCTGCTGGCCGTGGCCCGCGGCGCGGCCAACCGCCCCAAGCTGGTGGTGCTGAAGTGGAACAACGGCGGCGACGCCAAGCCCTACGTGCTGGTCGGCAAGGGCATCACCTTCGACACCGGCGGCGTCAACCTGAAGACCCAGGGCGGCATCGAGGAAATGAAGTACGACATGTGCGGTGGCGCCAACGTCATCGGCACCTTCGTCGCCACGGTCAAGGCCAGGCTGCCGCTGAACCTGGTGGTGGTGGTGCCGGCGGTGGAAAACGCCATCGACGGCAACGCCTACCGCCCGTCCGACGTGATCACCTCGATGTCCGGCAAGACCATCGAAGTCGGCAACACCGACGCCGAGGGCCGCCTGATCCTGTGCGACGCGCTGACCTACGCACAGCGCTTCGAGCCGGCCGCGCTGGTCGACGTGGCCACCCTCACCGGCGCCTGCATGGTCGCCCTGGGCCACCAGACCGCCGGGCTGATGAGCAAGCACGACGACCTGGCCAACGAGCTGACCGCCGCCGGCGAGCACGTGTTCGACCGCGCCTGGCGCCTGCCGCTGTGGGACGAGTACCAGCCGATGCTGGATTCCAGCTTCGCTGACGTCTACAACATCGGTGGCCGCTGGGCCGGTGCCATCACCGCCGGCTGCTTCCTGTCGCGCTTCACCGAAGGCCAGCGCTGGGCGCATCTGGACATCGCCGGCGTGGCCAGCGACGAAGGCAAGCGCGGCATGGCCACCGGCCGCCCGGTCGGCCTGCTGACGCAGTGGCTGCTGGACCGGGTGGCCTGAGGCCAGGAGGGGGAACAGGGAACGGGGCATGAGAACTCCCCGGGCCGGTTCCCCCGCCCCGCCATCCATGCCCCCCTTCCCCCTCCCTCTTCCCGGTTACCTGCCTTGACCCGCGCCGATTTCTACCTGATCGCCAAGCCCCGCTTCCTCACCGAGCCGCTGAAGCTGGTGTGCGAACTGGCGCGCAAGGCCAACGACACCAGCCAGTACACGCTGGTGCTGGCGCGCGACGCGGCGCAGGCCGAGGAACTGGATGAACTGTTGTGGTCGTTCGACCCGGACGCCTACATCCCGCACCAGATCGTCGGCGAGGACGTGGACGAGGAAGAAGCCATCGTGCTGATCGCCGCGCCCGGCGCCGACGCGCCGGAGCGGCCGCTGGTGATCAACCTGCGCGACGAACCTTACCTGGGCGGCTGCGAGCGGGTGCTGGAAGTGGTGCCGGCCGATCCGGCCGCGCGCGAACCGCTGCGCGAGCGCTGGCGCCAGTACAAGGCCGCCGGCTACGCGCTCAACAAACACGACATGTAAAGGACGCCCCCCATGCGCCTGCTCATTGCCCTGCTCCTGCCGTGGCTGGCCTTTTTCACCATCGGCCGGCCGATCTCCGGCATTGTCTGCCTCATCCTGCAGATCACGTTGATCGGCTGGGTACCTGCCGCCATCTGGGCTGCATACGCGGTCAGCCAGTACCACACCGACCAGAAGATCAAGCGCGCCTTCGGCCGCTGATCTCCCTCCCACGTTCTTTCCGGTTTCCCCCGCATGACCCAACTCGCCTCCAGCTACGACCCCAAATCCTTTGAAACCGCGCTCTACGAGTCGTGGGAGAAAGCCGGCCTGTTCAAGCCGTCCGGCAAGGGCGAGCCCTACACCATCCTGCTGCCGCCGCCGAACGTCACCGGCACCCTGCACATGGGCCACGCCTTCCAGCAGACGCTGATGGATGCGCTGATCCGTTACCACCGCATGCGCGGCTACGACACGCTGTGGCAGGTGGGTACCGACCACGCCGGCATCGCCACCGAGATGGTGGTCAGCCGCAACCTGGCGCTGGAAGGCAAGGGCGAAACCCGCGACTCGCTGGGCCGCGACGGCTTCATCGACAAGGTGTGGGAGTGGAAGGCGCACTCGGGCAATGTGATCGAAGGCCAGATGCGCCGCCTCGGCACCTCGGCCGACTGGTCGCGCAGCACGTTCACCATGGACCCGGGCCCGAGCGAGGCGGTGATCGAGTCCTTCCTCCGCTGGCACGAGCAGGGCCTGATCTACCGTGGCCAGCGCCTGGTCAACTGGGATCCGGTGCTGAAGACCGCCATTTCCGACCTGGAAGTGGAGAGCGTCGAGGAAGACGGTTTCCTGTGGTCGATCGCCTACGCGCTGGAAGACGGCGCCAGCTACGAGCACGTCGAGGTCGATGCCGACGGCAACGAGACCCTGCGCGAAACCCGCAACTACCTGATCGTGGCCACCACCCGCCCGGAAACCCTGCTGGGCGACACCGCGGTCATGGTGCATCCGGAGGACGCGCGCTACGCGCACCTGATCGGCAAGCGCGTGACCCTGCCGCTGACCGGCCGCAGCGTGCCGGTGATCGGCGACGACTACGTGGACAAGGCGTTCGGCACCGGCGTGGTCAAGGTGACCCCGGCGCATGACTTCAACGACTATCAGGTGGGCGTGCGCCACAGCCTGCCGATGATCAACCTGTTCACCCCAGTGGCCGCGCTGAACGAAAACGCCCCGGAAAAGTACCGCGGGCTGGACCGTTACGAAGCGCGCAAGGTGATCCTGGCCGAACTGGAAGACCTGGGCATCCTGGTCGAAACCAAGGCGCACAAGCTGCAGGTGCCGCGCGGCGACCGCACCGGCCAGGTGATCGAGCCTTACCTCACCGACCAGTGGTTCGTGAAGATGGACGGGCTGGCCAAGCGCGGCCTGGAATTGGTTGAGAATGGCAGCATCAAGTTCGTGCCGGGCAACTGGATCAACACCTACCGCCACTGGATGGAGAACATCCAGGATTGGTGCATCAGCCGCCAGCTGTGGTGGGGCCACCGCATCCCGGCATGGTTCGACGAAGCGGGCAACTGCTACGTCGGCCGCAATGAAGCCGAGGCCCGCGCCAAGGCCGGCCTGGGCGACGACGTGGTGCTCACCCAGGACAGCGACGTGCTGGAGACCTGGTTCTCCTCGCAGCTGTGGCCGTTCTCCACCCTGGGCTGGCCGAACGAAGCGGCGATGGCCGAGCGCGGCTTTGAGCGCTACCTTCCGTCGAACGTGCTGATCACCGGCTTCGACATCATCTTCTTCTGGGTGGCGCGCATGATCATGGCCACCGACAGCTTCACCGGCCAGATCCCGTTCAAGGACGTCTATATCACCGGCCTGATCCGTGATGGGCAGGGCCAGAAGATGTCCAAGTCCAAGGGCAATGTGCTCGATCCGCTGGACATCATCGACGGCATCAGCATCGACGACCTGGTGGCCAAGCGCACCCACGGCCTGATGCAGCCGAAGATGGCCGAGAAGATCGAGAAGGCCACGCGCAGGGAATTCCCGGACGGCATCATCGCCCACGGTGCCGATGCGCTGCGCTTCACCATCGCCGCGCTGGCCACCCATGGCCGCGACATCAAGTTCGACATGAGCCGCGCCGAGGGCTACAAGAACTTCTGCAACAAGCTGTGGAACGCCAGCCGCTTCACCCTGATGAACACCGAGGGCGCGAGCTTCACTGGCGCGCCGCAGCCGCGCACCGATGCCGAACGCTGGATCCTGGCACGCCTGGCCAAGGTCGCCGCCGAAGCGCAGCAGCACTTCGCCGACTACCGCTTCGACCTGCTGTCGCAGGCCTTGTACGAATTCGTCTGGAACGAGTTCTGCGATTGGTTCCTGGAGCTGACCAAGCCGGCATTGAACGGTAGTGATGCGGCGGATGCGGAGAGTACCCGCCACACCCTGCTGTACGTGCTGGAAGCGGTGCTGCGCCTGCTGCACCCGCTGACCCCGTTCGTTACCGAGCAGCTGTGGCAGCAGGTGGCACCGCGACTGGGTATCGATGCCGAGTCGCTGTCGCTGCGCGCGTACCCGACCGCGGAGGAGTTTGCCGGCGATTACGCGCAGGCCGAAGTCGACGTGGAATGGTTCAAGACCATGGTCAGCGCCCTGCGCCGCGTGCGCAGCGAGTTGAACGTACCGCCGTCCAGGCAGGTGCGCCTGCTGCTGCAGGGTGGACAGGCCGCCGATCGTGCGCGTGTCGAACGCTTCGCTTCGCAGCTGCGCTTCCTGCTCAAGCTGGAGAGCATTGATTGGTTGGCCGCCGATGCGGTGACGCCACCGGCCGCAGCCGCGATTGTCGGTGAGCTCAAGCTGCTGGTGCCGCTGGAAGGCCTGGTCGACCTGGATGCCGAGCGTGCGCGCCTGGACAAGGAAATCGCCCGCGTGTCCGCCGAGAAGGAAAAGAGCGAGACCAAGCTGTCCAGGTTCACCGACAAGGTGCCGGCAGCGGTGGTCGAACAGGAGCGCGTGCGCCTGCTCGACTGGAACAGCCAGCTGGCCGGCCTGCAGGAACAGCGCGCCAAGCTGTAAACGCGCCGCTGCAGCGATGGAAACGCCGCCTGCGGGCGGCGTTTCCATTTGCGGCTATCCTGCGCCCTTTCCCCGCACCACGGGCATGCGATGTCGCTGGCGATCTTCTGCGCGGTGCTGTGCGCCGCCCTGCTGCATGCCGGCTGGAACGCCATCGTCAAACTCGGTGGCGACAAGCTGCTGACCACGATCCTGGTCACCGGCTGGGCCGCCCTCCTGTCCGCGCTGGCACTGCCGTGGCTGCCGCTTCCCGAGCCGCCAAGCTGGCCATGGCTGGCCGCGTCGGCCGTGCTGCAGGTCGGCTATTACGTCCTGGTCGCGCGTGCCTACCAGGTCGCCGACATGAGCCTGTCCTATCCGCTGATGCGCGGCTGCGCGCCGCTGCTGGTGGCGCTGGCCGGCAGCCTGGCATTCGGCGAGCGCCTGCCGGCAAGCGGCTGGCTCGGCATCGCGGTGGTCAGCGCCGGCATCCTGGGCATGGCCGGTGGCGGCGCCCGCCACCACCTGCGGCTGCCGCTGTCCATCGCCGTGCTGATCGCCACCTATACCCTGGTCGACGCGCGGGGCGCGCGCCTGTCCGGCAACGCGGCGAGCTACACGCTGTGGCTGTTCCTGCTGTCCGGCCTGCCCCTGCCGCTGTGGGCGCTGTACGCCCGCCGCGCGCAGCTGCGCAGCCACCTGCGCGGCAACTGGGGGCGCGGGCTGGTCGGCGGCTTCGGCACCACCGCGTCCTACGGCATCGCGCTGTGGGCGATGACCCTTGCGCCGGTGGCGATCATCGCCGCGCTGCGCGAGACCTCGATCCTGTTCGCGCTGCTGATTTCGGCCGTCGTGCTGAAGGAACGCATCGACCGCAGGCGCCTGCTCGCCGCGGCGCTCATCGTGGCCGGCGTGGCCCTGCTGCGACTGGGTTGAACCGGGCCGCGCGCCTCACAGCGGCGGCATGCGGGCGATGTCCTCGTCCACCAGTTCCATCGCCATCACCAGCGCGTCCTCGCGCCCGCTCCCGGCCGGGTAGTAGCGCGGGCGGCGGCCGATCTCGTTGAAGCCCTCGCTGTGGTACAGCGCGATGGCCGATGTATTGGACGGGCGCACCTCCAGGAACACCCGCGCCGCGCCGTGCTGCCGCGCCAACCGCACCAGGTCGCGCAGCAGGCGCCGCCCGAGCCCGCGCGACTGGCGCAGCGGATCGACGCAGACGTTGAGCACGTGCGCCTCGTCGGCGGCGATGCTCAGCAGCCCATAGCCGAGCAGGCCGGCGTCCCCCACCAGCACGCGCCCCGGATAGCCGGCGCGCAGGCAGTCCTGGAAAATGCCGCGGGCCCAGGGAAACGGATAGGCGCGCAGCTCGATCTCCATCACCGCGTCCAGGTCCCCCTCGTGCATCGGGCGCAGCACGGGGGCAGGCATCGCCGCCACCGCGCTCACTGCCGCTGCTTCCGCCGAAGCTCGCGCAGTTGCGGCCACAGCGCGCGCTTGGCGGCGGGATCGGCGCGCAGCTCGGCCAGCGGCCAGCTGTCCATCAGTGCGCGGGTTCCCGGATCGTTGGGATTGCAGCCGGAAGCGCGCAGCAGCGCGATCTGCAGGCGGTCGGGCAGGCGCAGTCCGCCACGACGCGCCGCCGGTCGGGCCTCCGGCGCGGTGGCCGGCGCATCAGGCGGCGTCGGCGTCGGCGCGGGCGCTTCGCGGCGCGGTGGCGG
>NZ_JASCOS010000083.1:0-16430 GCF_029959705.1 Stenotrophomonas sp. PS02297
CGGACACCTTGTCGACCGAGGTCTCGATCAGTTCCTTGATCTCCTTGGCGGCACCGGCCGAGCGCTGCGCCAGCGTACGCACCTCGCTGGCGACCACGGCGAAGCCGCGGCCCTGCTCGCCGGCGCGCGCGGCCTCCACCGCCGCGTTCAAGGCCAGGATGTTGGTCTGGAAGGCGATACCGTCGATGACGCTGATGATGTCGGCGATCTTCTTCGACGAGGCCTCGATGGCCGACATGGTGGTGACCACCTGGCTGACCACCTGTCCGCCCTGCGAGGCGACGCCGGCCGCGCCCTGCGCCAGCTGGTTGGCCTGGCGGGCGTGTTCGGCGTTCTGGCGCACGGTGGAGGTCAGCTCCTCCATCGAGGCGGCGGTTTCTTCCAGGTTGGCGGCCTGCTGCTCGGTGCGGCGCGACAGGTCGTTGTTGCCGGTGGCGATTTCCGAGGCGGCCAGGTTGATGCTGCCGGCCGCCTGCTGGATGCGGCCGACGATGGAGGTCAGCTGCGCCACGGTGGCATTGGCGTCGTCACGCATCCTGGCGAACACGCCGTGGAAATCGCCGTGCATGCGCGCGGTGAGATCGCCGCGGGCGATGGCCTGCAGCAGGGCGGAGACTTCGGACAGGTTGCCGTCGGTGGTTTCCATCAGGCGGTTGAGCCCGGCCACCATGTCGCCGAAGTCATGCTCGAAGCGCCCCTCGTCGCCGCGCAGGCTGAAATCGCCCGCCGCCGCAGCACCGGCCAGGCGCTTGATCTCGGCATTGATCGCCGACAGGCTGGCCTTGGTTTCGTCCATCGCCTGGGTGATGGCGGCCTTCTCGCCGGGCAGGCGGTCCATGTCCACCGACAGGTCGCCGCGCGCGTAGCGCTTCATGACCTCGATGACCCGCAGCTTCACGTCGATGTGCTGGCCCACCAGCGCATTGCTTTCCTCGATCATGCGCCGGTAATCGCCGGCGAAAGGCGAGGCGTCGATGCGGTAGCTGATGGTGCCGGCCTCGTGCTGCCGGGCCATCTCGCCCTGCGCGGCGATGACCGACTGCACCTGGCGCTGCATGTGCTGCATGGCGCGCAGCAGATCGGCGACTTCGTCCTTGCCGGACACGTCGATGCTGTTGTCCAGGCGACCGCCGGCGATGCCGTTGGCCACGCCTACCGCGATGCCCAGCGGCCGGGTCAGGCTGCGGGTGATCAGCAGGGCCAGCAGTGCGCCGAGGACGAGACTCAGCAGGCCGATGCCGAGCGACAACTTGCCGGTCCAGCTCTCGATGGCGTTGTATTCGTCGCTGCTCTTGCGGGTCAGTACTTCCTGGTGCTTGAGCAGGGCCGACAAGGTGTCGTTCCAGGCGATGGCGCGGGATGCCTGTTCGGTGAGCAGGACCTGGACCGCAGCGTCGAAATCGCCGGCTTCCATGAAACCGTCCAGCGCCTTGGTCGATGCGGAGGCGGCACTGCGCGCCGCTTCGATCTCGGCGACCATGCGGTCGCCGACGGCATCGCGGGGAATCTTGACGTACCGCTGCCAGATCTCGTCGTACCTGCCGGCGAGCGTGTGGAGCTGCGCCTGGTCCTGCGCGAAGCCGTCGCCGCGCTTGAGCAGCATCAGCCGGCGATCGCGGATCACGGCGTTGTTGATGTCGAGCATGTCGTTCAACAGGCGCATCTTCACCATGTTGACGTTGGTCAGGTACTGGAACTGATCCGACTTGAGCCTGTTTCCATACAGAACAACGGCCAGGATCGCGGCGATGAGCAGCAGCACCAGTCCGAAGCCGATAGCCAGCCGCGAACCAACCTTCAGATTCCTCAGCGTATCCATGTCATTCCTTTGGTTTGGGTTTGGGTTTGCTGTCGATGGCGGCGTCGGCACCGGTTTCTCTGGCAGTTCGCGCTTGAAACCATGGTGGATCGGGCCGGCATCATGGGGTCATTCGGGATTCAACCTTCATCGTTCAAGGGATAACGGAAGACTTCGGGAACAACGCTTGCTACAGGAACGCCGCCCCTGGACAAGGGCGGCGCGGATCAGAACTCCTGCCAGTCGCCCACCTCGGCGGTTGCCGCCTCGCGGGACCGGAGAGATGCCTTTGGACGCGGTGGCGTGGGTAGGGGCGCGGAGCGCGGGGATGCCTTGCGGGCGCCTGGCGCGGCCGCGATGGCATGGGTCCGGAATTCCGCCACCGCGCCCGCCAGCAGGCTGGCCTGCTCCTCCATCGAGCGCGCCGCGGCGGTGGCTTCCTCCACCAGGGCGGCGTTCTGCTGGGTGGTCTCGTCCATCTGCATCACGGTCTGGTTGACCTGCTCGATGCCGGCGCTCTGCTCCTGCGAGGCGGCGGAGATCTCGGCCATGATGTCGGTCACCCGTTGCACCGAGGTAACGATCTCACCCATGGTCGTACCGGCCTGGTGCACCAGCTGCGAGCCCTCGGACACCTTGCCGACCGAGTTCTCGATCAGGTCCTTGATCTCCTTGGCGGCGCCCGCCGAACGCTGGGCGAGGGTGCGCACTTCCGAGGCGACCACGGCAAAGCCGCGGCCCTGCTCGCCGGCGCGCGCGGCTTCCACCGCCGCGTTCAAGGCCAGGATGTTGGTCTGGAAGGCGATGCCGTCGATGACGCTGATGATGTCGGCGATCTTCTTCGACGAGGCCTCGATGTCGGCCATGGTGGTGACCACCTGGCTGACCACCTGTCCGCCCTGCGAGGCGACGCCGGCTGCGCCCTGCGCCAGCTGGTTGGCCTGGCGGGCATGTTCGGCGTTCTGGCGCACGGTGGAGGTCAGCTCCTCCATCGAGGCGGCGGTCTCTTCCAGGTTGGCGGCCTGCTGCTCGGTGCGGCGCGACAGGTCGTTGTTGCCCGAGGCGATTTCGCCGGCGGCGCCGCTGATCGCCGACGAGGCGCCCTGGATGCGGCCCACGATCGAGGTCAACTGGTCGACCGTGGCGTTGGCGTCGTCGCGGATGCGCGCGAACACCCCCTGGTAATCGCCTTCCATGCGCGCGGTCAGGTCGCCCTGCGACAGGGCGCCGAGCAGGGTCGAAACCTGGCCGACACTGGCGGCGAAGCTGTCCAGCAGGTCGTTCAGCTGTTCCGACAGCTGCAGCAGGAAGCCGCTTTTCCCGTCCAGCACGATGCGCCCGGAGAGTTCGCCATTGGCGGCGGCGGCGACGATGCCGCTGACCTCGCGCTCGACCTGCACCTCGGCGGTACGGTCGTCCCATTCCACGACATACCCCAGGCGCCGGCCGTCGCCGTCGGTGACCGGGTTGATGATCTGGCGCATGACATGGTTGCCGACGGTGATCTGCGCGCGATGGGTGCCGCGCAGGTCGCCCAGCAGTTTGCGCTGGTGCGGCGGATGCTTGTGGAAGACGTCGATGTTGCTGCCGATCAGCGTCTTCATGTCGAAGTTCGGCAGGTCGCGGCGCATGTCCTGCTCGGCCTTGCCCAGCATCTGGAACAGCGGCCGGTTGGCGTAGATGATGTTGAGGTCGGCGTCGGCGATCATCACGCTGGTGGTGACGTCGTCCAGCGCGGAACGGATGCGCAGGTTCTCCGCGGCGACGGCGGCATCGCGCTCGATGCGGTCGCGCAGGTTGCCCTGCATGGTCTGCATCGAACGCAGCAACGTGCCGATCTCATCGCGGCGCGTGACCTCGATGCGGCCGTCCAGCTTGCCGTGGGCGATATCGTCGGCGACGCCGGCGGCGGTGGCCAGCGGCAGCACCACCTGCCGGCGCAGCAGCACGAACAGCGCCACGCACAGCACCAGCGCGGCGAGCAGGCCCACGGCGGCGACGATGTACAGCAGCACATGCGCCTGGCGGGTCAGCAGCGCCTGCGGCACGACCACGCCCAGGGCGAAGCGCTGCGCGGTGTCGCCGACCTGGATCGGGACGTACACGGCCACGTTGCCATCGGCATCCGGCGTGAACGCCTCGGACACTTCGCCCTTGGCGATGCGCGCGAGCATCGCGCGGGTGGCGGCGTCCTCGCGCTGCTTGCCGATCTCCGCCGGGTCGCGGCTGGCCAGAACGCTGCCGGCGGGCGACAGCAGCTCGACATGGCCTTCGCCCATCGGCGACAGCTGCGAGAGGCGCTCCTGCAGCGCGGACAGGGCGAAGTCCACGGTCACCACGCCCAGGAAGCGGCCATCCTCGACGATCGGCATGGCCAGGGTGGTCATCAGCACCTGCTTGCCGTTGATCGCGTAGGTGAACGGCTCCATCAGCATCGGCTGCTTGGCTTCGCGCGGTTTGAGGTACCAGTCGCCATCGCCGGCCACGTCGTAGCCATGCAGCGCTTCGGTGAAGGGGACCCCGTCGGCCCAGGCCCAGTAGCTCATGAAGCGCCCGCTCTGGTCGTGGGCTTCATCGCCGGTATGCGCGGTATCGGCGCCGTCGAAGGCGTCCGCTTCCCACAGGGTGCTCACCCCAAGCCAGTCCGGATGGTCGAGCAGCTGCTGCCTGAGCAGCGAAGACACCGCCGGCCGGGTCAGGATGCCCTGCTCGTGCTGCAGGCGCAGGGTGCCGGCCAGCGTGCGGGCGGTGTCGTAGGCCTCGGTCAGCCCGGCCGACATGCGCCCGGCCTCGAGGCCGGCGAGATTGCGCATGCCCTCCTGCGAGGAGGAAAGCAGCGCATGGCTGCTCTTCCAGTAGCTGATGGCGGCGGTCACGCCGAAGGAAAGCAGCGCGATCAGGGCCACGCCCAGCATCAGGCGGCTGACGATGCTGGAACCGGAACGGGGGTGGGGCACGGCTTTCCTCCTGCGGCCTGCTGTCCCTCGACATCGGAACAGCGGCTCATGACTTTGGTGAACAGGGACGTTGGAAGCCGTCGCAGGCTGCCAGCGCCCCGGGAATGGCAGCCCCGCCGCCGGATGGGCGGCGGACGGGGCGTGCGTTCAGAACTCCTGCATGCCGCCACCGGCCATGCCGATGCTGCGCCCAGCCGGATGCGCCGAGGGCGCGGCGGCCACCCGGGCCAGGGAAGAGGCGACGGTGTCGGCCAGGCGGAACTGGGAGACCGCATCGCTCAGCTGTTGCGCCTGCTCCTCCATCGAACGTGCCGCGGCGGTGGCTTCCTCCACCAGCGCGGCGTTCTGCTGGGTGGTCTCGTCCATCTGCATCACGGTCTGGTTGACCTGCTCGATGCCGGCGCTCTGCTCCTGCGAGGCAGCCGAGATCTCGGCCATGATGTCGGTCACGCGCTGCACCGAGGTCACGATCTCGCCCATGGTCGTACCGGCCTGGTGCACCAGTTGCGAGCCCTCGGACACCTTGTCGACCGAGGTCTCGATCAGGTCCTTGATCTCCTTGGCGGCGCCGGCCGAGCGCTGGGCGAGGGTACGCACTTCCGATGCGACCACGGCGAAGCCGCGGCCCTGCTCGCCGGCGCGAGCGGCTTCCACCGCCGCGTTCAAGGCCAGGATGTTGGTCTGGAAGGCGATGCCGTCGATGACGCTGATGATGTCGGCGATCTTCTTCGACGAGGCCTCGATGGCCGACATGGTGGTGACCACCTGGCTGACCACCTGTCCGCCCTGCGAGGCGACGCCAGCTGCGCCCTGCGCCAGCTGGTTGGCCTGGCGGGCGTGTTCGGCGTTCTGGCGCACGGTGGAGGTCAGTTCCTCCATCGAGGCGGCGGTTTCCTCCAGGTTGGCGGCCTGCTGTTCGGTGCGGCGCGACAAGTCGTTGTTGCCGGTGGCGATTTCCGAGGCGGCCAGGTTGATGCTGCCGGCGGCCTGCTGGATGCGGCCGACGATGGAGGTCAGCTGCGCCACGGTGGCGTTGGCGTCGTCGCGCATCCGTGCGAACACACCCTGGAAATCGCCGTGCATGCGCGCGGTGAGGTCGCCGCGGGCGATGGCCTGCAACAGGCGGGAGGTCTCGGCCAGGCTGCCGTCGGTGACCTCCATCATCGTGTTGAGGTTGTGCACCATCTGCCGGAAGTCGTACTGGAAGCGCTCCTCGTCGCCGCGCTGGCTGAAGTCGCCGGCGGCCGCGGCGCCGCTCAGGCGGCGGATCTCGGCGCTGATCGCAGTGAGGTTGCGCTTGATGGTGGCCATGGTCTCGGTGATCTCGGCCTTCTCGCCTGGCAGCTGCGGCATGTCGCGGCTGAGGTCGCCCACGGCATAGCGCTGCGCCAGCTCGATCACCTGCATCTTCACGTTGATGTGGCCGGCCACCAGTTCATTGGTGCCGGCGACCATCACCCCGTAATCGCCGGGGAACGCGCCCTGGTCCATGCGGTAGCTGATGATGCCGGCGCCATGCTGGCGCTCCATCTCCTGCTGCGCGGCGATCACCGCCTGCAGCTGCGCCTGCATGCGCTGCATGGAGGACAGCAGCTTGCCGACTTCGTCGCGGCGCGAGGCGTCGATGCGGCGGTCGAGCTTGCCGGCGGAAACGTCGTCGGCCACGCGCACGGCTTCGCCCAGCGGCAGCATGATCGCGCGGATGATGGCCCAGCCCAGCAGGGCGGCGAGCACCAGCGACAGCACCATGCCGGCGATCACCGCGACCAGCGAGCGCTGGTAGGCGAGCCGGGAGGCGGCCACATCCTTGGCCAGTTGTTCCTGGTTGTACTGCGACATCAGCTTGAGCTGGTCGAACAACACCCGCCGCAGCTTGCGCGATTCGTCCGAGGAGATGCGCCGCGCGCCATCGAAATCGTCGGCGGCGATGGCCGCGGCGATGCGCTCGTGGGCCTCGAAATAGGCCGAGCGCTGCTCCTTGAGTTTGTTGTACATCGCCAGTTCTTCGGCGGTGTAGTCGGTCTCGATGTCGTCGTAGGCCTTCTCGGCCGCTTCGATCAGGCCGCGCGTGTCGGCCAGGCGCTTGTCGTAATCGGCCAGCTGCTCGGCATTGCCCTGGTAGTTCAGCTGGGACTGTTCATAGGTGCGGAATTCGCCAAGCTGCGCGCGCATCTCGCCCAGCTGCTGGACGGCGGGCATCCAGTTGCTGTTGATCTGCTCGATCTGGGTGTTGGCGAGCATCATCCGCCACAGCGAGAACCCGCCCATCAGCAGGGTGATCATGCAGGTGATGCAGAAGGCGAGGACCAGCTTCCGCGTGATCGACAGGTTCTGGAACCATTTCATCGCAGACATCTCCAAGGGCGGACTTCGACGGTATGCAGGCCCGGCGCTCCTGCGGAGTGTCATGAATCCGGAATGGGCTGCGACGGGAAGCCCTCACCCGCGATCGGGGTGCACTACCGCGATATCGGCGCAGGCGTCCGCTTCTTGACGCCGCCCAAGCCGCGAGTCGGGATTCCGTGAGCAGGCGCACGGAATGCAGCCTTCCCGGCGCTGGCGGCGGTGCCGGGTTTCCGTTCAGAAATGGAACTGGGCGCGCAGCTGCAGTGCTTCCGGCCGTGCATGCAGGGCACCGCGGCGGGCATCTGCCCGCACGTAGTTGGCTTGGAATTTCAGGTGCGGCCCGAGATACCAGTTGGCGCCGAGGGTCCAGTTGCGCTCGTCGCCGCCGCGGATCGGGCCATCGTCCAGGTCGATGCGGCTGTAGCGCGCCAGCAGTTCGACGGCGCCACGCTTGCCGGCCGGCTTCGGGTTGGCGACGTTGCCGCCGCTGTAGGCGCGGGATTCGCCGGTGAGCAGCCAGCTGCCCGCCAGGTACCAGCCCTCGCCCCGGTAGTCGGCCAGGCCATGGCGATGGGTGGTCTGCCGCAGGTACTCGCCCTGCAGCGACCAGGGGCCCTCGATCCACAACGCTTCCAGGCCGCGGCGCTCGATGCGCGCGACATCGCGCAGGGTGCCGGAGTCGACCAGGCGCAGCGGCGTCAGCGACACCTCCGGCTTGGCGCGCCAGCGCACGCTTGGCGCGATCTCCACGCCCAGGCCGTTGGTCTCGGCATCAGGATGCTCGCGGGTGGCCGAGACCCCGAGGTGCAGCACGTGCGCGGCTTGCTTGCGCGGTGTCCAGGCCAGCCGCGCGGCCAGGCTGTCGCCGCGGTTGTTGCCCTGCAGATCGTGCGAATAGGCGCCGGCGTTGAACAGCCAGCGCGGCCGCTCCAGCGCCCAGTCCACGCCGATGCGGCGGCCTTCGTAGAACGCCTGCGTCGGCAGCGCGTTCTCCATGAAGGCGCCGTTGCGGGTGGCGGTGTTGCCCTCCAGACCCAGCGGCAGTTTCATCTGGCCGATGCGCCATTTGCCCAGGTCGCGGCCGGTCAGGCCCTTGCTTTCCAGGCGCAGGGCCACGTCCATCCAGGTGTCGGACTGGAAGTCATAGGAGGCGCTGAAGTCGTACAGGCCCTTGCGCTTGATGGCGACGCCGAATTCCTTGCGGCGCCAGTCCTGGTCATCTTCGAACGCGCCGCCGTCGGCGGCGAAGCGATTGACGTCCCAGGCGAAATTGCCGGTGAGCGAGGTTTCGGTGCCGTTGTCGAAGGTCAGTTTCGGCGGCCATGCGCCAGCCTGCGGGCCGGCGAAGGCAGGCGCGGCAAGGGTGAGCAGGGCGAGAGGGGCCAGGCGGCGCATGCAGGTGTCCCGGAACGAAGGCGGCTCCATGCGATGGCATGGGCCGGGGAGGGCACAGCCCTCCGCCTGCGGGGCGGGAAGGCGCGTGTATCGGGCCGCCCTCGGTACAGGCGGGACATGGATCAGCAACGTGTTGAAGCCCTGCGATGCCCGCCTGCCGGCCGCGTTGCCGGCGCCTTCAACCGCGCCGTGCTGCCTTTGGCTGCATGCGCCTGTCCGGCGCCATCCAGATGCGGCGCGCCTTCACCCCACAGGGCGAAGGCGCCGGCTCAGGCCGCCTGCGGCACGCGCAGCGAGCGGACCAGCCCGCCGACATCGACGATCAGCGCGACGCGGCCATCGCCCAGGATCGTCGCGCCGGAAACGCCGGCGATGCGCCGATAGTTGTTCTCGATGTTCTTGACCACGACCTGCTGCTGGCCGAGCAGCTCGTCCACTTCCAGCGCGATCTTCTGGCCGTCGCCCTCGACCACCACCACCAGCGGATCGGCGTGGGTTTCCTGGCGGTAACCGTAGTAGTGCCCCAGCGCCAGGATCGGCAGGTACTCGCCGCGCACGCGCAGCACGCGGCCTTCGCCGGCCATGGTGCGGATGTCCTCGGCCTTGGGCTGCAGCGCCTCCAGCACGTAGGCCAGCGGCAGGATCAGGGTTTCGCCGGCGACCGACACGGTCATGCCGTCGAGGATGGCCAGGGTCAGCGGCAGCCGGATCAGCACGCGGGTGCCGGCGCCGGTCTGGCTCTCCAGCTGCACTTCGCCGCCCAGGGCCTGGATGTTGCGGCGGACCACGTCCATGCCGACACCGCGGCCGGACAGGTCGGTGACCGCGTCGGCGGTGGAAAAGCCCGGCTGGAAGATCAGGTCCCAGACCTGGGTGTCGGTCGGGTTGTCCGGGATCGCCAGCCCGCGCTCCTGGGCCTTGGCCAGGATCTTGTCGCGGTTCAGGCCGCGGCCGTCGTCGCTGACCTCGATGACGATGTGCCCGCCCTGGTGCGAGGCGGCCAGGGTGATGGTGCCCATCTCGTCCTTGCCGGCCTGCCTGCGCACGTCGGGCATTTCCAGGCCGTGGTCGATGGAGTTGCGCACCAGGTGCACCAGCGGATCGGCGATCTTCTCGATCAGGCCCTTGTCCAGCTCGGTGCCTTCGCCGATGGTGCGCAGCCGCACCTGCTTGCCCAGCCGCGAGGACAGGTCGCGCACCAGCCGCGGGAAGCGGCGGAACACGGCATCCACCGGCAGCATGCGCACGCCGATCACCGCTTCCTGCAGGTCGCGGGTATTGCGTTCGAGCAGGTCCAGGCCGGCCAGCAGGCGCTCGGCGTGGGACGGATCCAGGCCGCCGGAGACCTGCTTGAGCATGGCCTGGGTGATGACCAGTTCGCCGACCAGGTTGATCAGCGCGTCGACCTTGTCGACGCTGACACGGATCGAGCTTTCGGCCTCGTGGCTGGCGCCCGGCGCATTGGACGCGGCGGCGGGGCGCACGGCGGCGGCCACTTCGACGGCCACCTCCTGCACCGGCGTCGGCGCACTCACGGCCAGGCTCGGCGGCGCGACGATCGGCTGGATGTCCAGCTCGCAGTCGTCCACCACCCAGGCGAAGGTGTCTTCGATCTTGCTGCGCGGGATGCGGCCGGTCAGGCCCAGGTCCCAGGCGATATAGGCTTCCAGCGGGTCCATCTGCTCGAAACCGGGCAGGCGCTCCATGCGCGCGTCGACCTGCAGCGGGCCGAGGGTTTCCAGTTCGCGGATGATCCGCAGCGGATCGTTGCCGCTCATGAACAGCGACGGCGCCGGCACGAAGCCGATCTGCCAGCCTTCCGGCTCGGCGGCGGCTTCTTCCTGCTTCGCCGCGGCCGGCGCGGCGGCTTCGCCGGACAGCACCGCTTCCAGCCGTGCCTTCACCGCGGCGACGGCGGCGGGGTCGGCCGCCTGGCCATGCTCGGCCTCGCGCAGCAGGGCGCGCAGCACGTCCACCGAGGACAGCATGGCATCGACCGCAGCGCTCTCCAGCGCCCGCTTGCCGGCGCGCAGCTCGTCCAGCAGCGTTTCCAGCACATGGGTCAGGCCGGCGATCGCTTCGAAGCCGAAGGTGCCGGCGCCGCCCTTGATCGAGTGCGCGGCGCGAAACACCGAGTTGATGATCTCCGGATCCTGCTGCCCGTCCTCCAGGGCCAGCAGCCCGGCCTCCATGGCGTCCAGCCCTTCGCGGCTTTCCTCGAAGAAAGTGGCGTGGAAACGTTGCAGGTCCATGCTCATCGGCGCGCTATCCGGTCAGGGTTCGGGGCAGGGGGGTGGGGCGATCAGCCCAGGACTTTCTGGACGGTGGCGACCAGCTGTTCCGGATTGAACGGCTTGACCAGCCAGCCGGTGGCGCCGGCGGCCTTGCCTTCGGATTTCTTGTCGGCGGCCGATTCGGTGGTGAGCATCAGCATCGGGGTGAACTTGTAGTCCGGCAGCTGGCGCAGTTCGCGGATCAGCGAAATGCCATCCATGTTGGGCATGTTCACGTCGGTGACCACGGCGTTGAACTTGGCGCCCTTGGCGCGGCCCAGGGCGATGGCGCCGTCTTCGGCTTCCTCGACGGAAAAGCCGGCCGAGGTGAGGGCGAAGGCCACCATCTGGCGCATCGACGCCGAGTCGTCCACCACCAGGATTCGAGCGCTCATGCAACGTTCTCCACAGAATTCGATTTGTCAGGGGTTGCGTCCAGACCGAGGGTCTGGAGGACGCCGAGCAGGCGCGCGGCGTCGCGGAAGGTATCGGTAGCGTCGTCGAAGACGGTGGCGTGGCCGGCCTGGCGGCGGGCCAGGACGAAGGCGCACAGCACCTGGATGGCGGCGGTATGCACGCGGCCTACCTGGCTGGCGTCCACGCGCAGCGCGCCGTTCCGGCCCAGGTGCGGGGCCAGGTGTTGCTTCAGCTCGCTGGTGGACTCGATGCCCAGGTCCTGCGCCAGTGCCACAGTGCTCATCGTTGCTCCGGAGAGACGGTACTGGACCAGTTAGCGGCAACCGCACGGGGTTCTTTAGCGGCGTGAAGAACGGCGTTCGATTATGTGAACGGGTGCGCGGAATGGCCGGGGCAGGCCGAGGCGTGCCGGAAACGGGCCGGGACCGGCGCGGATGCCGGACGTGTGCCGCCGCACGGACCTGTCCCGCACCCGCGCAGGCCGGCCTTCAGCGTTCGCACTGCAGCAGTTCGGAGGCGTCGAGCAGGATCATCGGCTGCTGGCCGATGCGGGCCACGCCGCGGAACAGGGTGTTGGAGATCTGGCAGATACGGGCGGTGTCGGGCGGCTCGATCTGCGACTCGGTCAGGTTGGCCACGTCCTCCACCGCGGATACCCGCAGGCCCAGGACTTCGCCCCGTTCCTCGAGCACGACGATGCGGGTCAGGCTGTCCTCGCCGACCGCGGCGAATCCCAGGTGCAGGCCGAGATCGATGACCGGCACCACCTGGCCGCGCAGGTTCATGATGCCGAGCATGGCCGCCGAAGTGCCGCGCAGGCCCAGCAGCGGCACCGGCAGCACCACTTCCTGCACCTTGAGCAGTTCCAGCGCATAGGCCTGCACACCGCAGCGCAGGCGCAGCCAGCGCGAGGTGCGTTCGCTGGCGCGGCGCTGGGGTTGCTGCGGCGCGCGGGCCTGCGCCTGCAGCGCGGCCCAGACGTTGTTGCCGGCCGGCACGGCGGGCGCGGGCTCGGCAGGGCGTGGCGGTTCCGATTCCACGACCACCGGCACGGCGTCGGCGACGGCGCGCGGCTGTGTCGCTGCGGGCACAGCCGCAACGGCGCGTGCCGGAGCTGAAGCAGGAACGGGAGCGGCCGGCGCGACGACCGCGGCAGCCACCGCAACCGGTGCCGGGGCCGGGGCGGGCGCGGCTTCCACTACGGCCGGACTGGCCGGTGGCGCCGTCGCGGCGGCAACGGCGGCAGGGGCAGGCACCGCGGCTGCCGGGATCGCGTCGAGCAGCAGTTCGCCCAGGTAGTCGTCGAGCATGTCCACGCCGCTCATGCCGCGCGCTCCAGCTGCGCGGCGTCCTCGGCGCGCAGCCATTCCAGCGCCCGCCGATAGGCCGACAGGCCGCGCCCGGGGTAGTTGTCGTCGTGCGCGGCGGCGGTGAGCGTGGCCGGCGTGCTGATGCGGGTGTCGATCGGAATGGCGTCCTCCCATACGCGCTCGCCGTGGCGGTCCTGCATCTGCCGCAGGGTTTCGTTGCCGGTGCGGGTGCGGCGGTCGAACAGGGTCGGCACGATCGATACCGGCAGCGGACGGCCGCGCGAACGCTCGACCATCTGCCCGGTCCGGACCATGCCTTCCAGGCCATGCAGCGCCAGCGGCTCGGCCTGGGTCGGGATGATCAGGCGGTCGGCGGCGGCCAGCGCGTTGATCATCAGCAGGCCCAGGGTCGGCGCGCAGTCGAGCAGGATGTAGTCGTGGCGCTGCCCGTGCTGGGCCAGCGCATGCTGCAGCGCCAGGCCCAGGCCCGGCTGGTTGGCGCTGCGCCGTTCCAGGGTGGCCAGCGCGGCCTGCGCGCACAGGTAGTCGAGCCCGGGAATGGCGCTGCCGCGGGCGAGGGCGGAGATTTCCCCCGGCGGGGTGGCGAACAGTTCCAGCACGCCCTGCGGCGGCGGGTCCAGCGGCACGCCGAAGGCGCGGGTCAGCGAAGCATGCGGGTCGAGGTCGATCAGCAGCACGCGGTGGCCGAGGGCGGCCAGGCCGCGCCCCAATGCCAGCGTGGTGGTGGTCTTGCCGACGCCGCCCTTCTGGTTGGCAATGGCCCAGATACGCATCAGTGCACTCCTTCAATTGCTGCCGGCAGCGCCGGTCCGGATGCGCGCGCGGGCGCGTCGGCGCCGGCGGCATCGGGGTTGGTGTGTTCGGCGGCGACCGTGGCCGCGCCATCGGCCAGCGCATCGGCGCTGGCGGTCGAGTCGGCCAGGATGATGACCATCACCCGCCGGTTGCGGTTGCGGCCTTCGATCTGCGCGTTGCTCTCGCGCGGGCGGAATTCGCCGTAGCCCATCATCGCCAGCCGCTGCGGCTGCACGCCGTGATCGGCGAACAGGTGCACCACGCTGGCGGCACGGGCCGCCGACAGTTCCCAGTTGGACGGGTACTGCGCAGTGGCAATCGGCATGTTGTCGGTATGCCCTTCCACGCGCACGCCGTTGGGGACGTCCTGCAGCACGTCGGCCAGTTTGCCCAGGGTCTGCCGCGCGCCGGCGTCCAGCGTCGCCGAGCCGGTGGGAAACAGGATGTCGCTGTTGATCTCGACCTCGATCCACAGCTCGGTGCGGCGCACGGTGATCACGCCCTGGCTGACCAGCGGCGCCAGCGCCCGGGTCAGCTTCTCGGCGATCTGCCCGAGCTGGCGCTCGGCGCGCTGCAGCTGCTCGCGGTCGCGCAGCGATACCGGCCGGGTCATCTGCGAGGCCATCGACGGCAAGCGGGTCGGGTCGGCCATCGCGCCGCCGGTCATGCTCGGCGCGCGGATCACCGCCGGGCTGTCGTTGCCGCCGCCCTGCAGCTGCTGGTGGCCGACCTGCACCTGGGTGATGGTGCGCGGGGCGCCGCCAAAGGCGGTGGTCAGGGCATCGGCCATGACCCGGTACTTGCCTTCGTTGAGCGAGGAGATGGCGTACATCACCACGAAGAACGCCAGCAGCAGCGTCATCAGGTCGGCATAGGGGATGGCCCATGCCTCATGGTTGGCGTGTTCTTCGTGGGACTTGCGGCGGGCCATGGTTCAACCCACGAAACCGGCCAGGCTGGTTTCGATGTTGCGCGGGTTCTCGCCCTGGGCGATGGCGATCAGTCCTTCGATGATCATCTCGCGCTCGCGGCTGTTGTACGCGATCACGTTCTTGAGCTTGGCCGCGACCGGCAGGAACAGCAGGTTGGCCGAGGCGATGCCGTAGATGGTGGCGGTGAACGCGGCGGCGATGCCGTGGCCGAGCTTGCTCGGGTCGGCCAGGTTCTTCATCACCGCGATCAGGCCCAGCACCGCGCCGATGATGCCCAGGGTCGGCGCATAGATGCCCATGCCCTCGAACACCTTGGCCGCGGCCAGGTCGCGGTGTTCCTGGCCGCTGAGTTCGATTTCCAGCATGTGCCGGATCGCCTCGGGCTCGACGCCGTCCACGACCAGCTGCAGGCCTTTGCGCAGGAACGGGTCGTCCTGCATCTCCACCTGCGGCTCCAGGCCCAGCAGGCCCTGGCGGCGGGCGATGTTGCTCCAGTCCACGATCTGCCGGATCAGCGCCTGGCGGTCGCTGGCCGGCGGTTGCACCACCCAGCGGACGATCCTGAAGGCGTGGCGGAAGATCGCCGGCGAGGTATGCAGCAGGATCGAGGCGATGGTGCCGACGATGACGATGACGAACGCAGCGGGCGACCACAGCGAAGCCAGGCCGGCGCCCTTGAGAATGCTCCCGCCCACCAGCGAGGCCAGGGCGAGGAAGAGTCCGATGATGCTGAGTCTATCCATTTAACAGGTATCGGCTATTGCGGGGGGTACTTGAACGCGTGGTTTCCTTCTCCCTCCGCGGGAGAAGGCGCATTGCCTGCGAGCCACCGGCCCGCAGGCGCCTGGAAACCCGCTTTGCGTCCCGGTTCCTGCGCAGGCGCAAGGGCGAGGAGCAGCGGACCGGCGGTTCGCAGACTGCCCCTTTCACCCCGGCGGGAGAGGGCTTGCAAGAATCACTCCTGGCCGCGCAGGCCGTCCACGTCCAGGATCAGCGCCATGCGGCCATCGCCGATCAAGGTGGCGCCGGCATAGCCCTTAAGTCCGCGCAGCGCCCTGGGCAGCGGCTTGATGACCACTTCCTCGCGGCCGCGCACCTGGTCCACGACCAGGCCGAAGCGGGCTTCGCCGAGCTGCAGCACGACGATGGTGAGCAGGGCCGACTGCGCCGGTTCCACCGCCAGCCACTGGCGCAGGTCCACCAGCGCCAGCGTGTGCGACTTGCGGTCGAGCACGGCGCGGCCGTCGAACCAGCCCAGCGACGTGCGGGGGGCGTGCAGCACCTCCATCACGCGCGCCAGCGGCAGCGCGTAGATGTCCTCGCCGGCCTGCACCAGCAGGGTCGGCAGGATCGCCAGGGTCAACGGCACGCGGATCAGGAAGCGGCTGCCGCGGCCGAGCTCGGACTGGATCTGGATCTGCCCGCTCAGTTCGCGGATGCGCGACTGCACCACGTCCATGCCGACGCCGCGGCCGGAGATGTCGGTGACCTGCTGCTTGGTCGAGAAGCCGGGCAGGAACACCAGGTGCAGGCATTCCTCGCTGCTCAGGCGCGCGGCGGCCTCCGGGTCCAGCAGGCCCTTCTCGCGGGCCTTGGCGCGCAGCCGCTCGGGGTCGATGCCGGCGCCGTCGTCCTGTACCTCGATGCTGACGTAGTCGCCTTCCTGCTGCGCCGACAGCCGCACCCGGCCCATGCGCGGCTTGCCCTGCGCCTCGCGCAGGTCGGGCATTTCCACGCCATGGTCGATGGCGTTGCGCACCAGGTGCACCAGCGGATCGGCCAGCGCCTCGACCAGGTTGCGGTCAAGCTCGGTCTCGGCGCCGATCAGCTCCAGGTCCACTTCCTTCTTCAGGTTGCGGGCGACGTCGCGGGCGACCTTGGGGAAGCGCGAGAACACCTTGCCCACCGGCTGCATGCGCGTGCGCATCACCGCCGACTGCAGGCGTGCAGTGGCGATGTCGAGGGTGGAGACGGCGCGGTCGAGCTCCTCGTCCTTCAGGCGCGCGCGCAGGGTCTTGAGGCGGTTGCGCGAAAGCACCAGCTCGCCGATCAGGTTGACGATGGCGTCCAGCCGCTTGGTGTCCACGCGCACGGTCTGTTCGGGCTCGACCGCGGGCTTGGCCGCGGCCGGCGCAGGCGAGGCCGCACGCGGCGCGGGCGCCGCCGTGCCCGGAGCGGCGGGCGTG
>NZ_JASCOS010000084.1:0-16062 GCF_029959705.1 Stenotrophomonas sp. PS02297
GGGGTTTCCGCCAGGGCCGGGGGGCGCCGGCCGGGCCCGCTGCGCGAGCCGGGGGCGCGGGCCCGCGACTGCGATTTCCGGGTGATCAACCAGGGGCAGGCCAGCGACGCCGAACAGGCGCCGTCGGCTTCCGGTTTCGGCGAATGGGCGATGCGGCTGCGCATCGACAGCGCCCGCCCGCTGCGTGGCGGGCGCGAGCGCTCGCTGCAGGGATTCGCCGGCCAGCGCGTGCATGCCGTGGCCGGCATCGCCCATCCGCAGCGTTTCTTTCAGATGCTGCGCGCCCGCGGCATCGGCGTGGTGCCGCATGCGTTCGCCGATCACCATCGCTATCAGGCGTCGGACCTGTCCTTCGGCAGCGAGCTGCCGGTGCTGATGACCGAGAAGGACGCGGTGAAGTGCAGGGCGTTCGCCACCGATTGGCACTACGCGGTGCCGTTGCAGGCCGAACTGCCCGCGGCGTTCTGGGTCGCGCTGCTGGACCGGCTGGGCAAGCTGGCGCGGGCGTGATCCTTCTGCGGCAGGCGCGCCCGATGCGGACGCTGCGTGCCGGATCCGCGCGCAGCGCCGGATGCGCGGGCCGTGATGCGGGCTGCCAGGCCCGCTACGGAAGACCGGCCCCCGCCAGCGTGCGAGGGCAAATGCGAATCCGCGCGACGCCTTGCCGCGCCGCCATATGTCGCCACGGCCCCAGCCCTTATCCTCATCCGGTCTTTCTCTCCGGCGGTGCCGCCTGCGGCCGTCGCGCGGAGGGGAACCACCAAGTTCTGCCCGGAACGGGCAAGGAGTGCAGATGAACGCGGTTCCTGAATTCGTTGTGGCGATCCCGGCGCGCTATGCGTCCACCCGCCTGCCGGGCAAGCCGCTGGCCCTGCTGGGCGGGCAGCCGATGGTCGTGCACGTGGCGCGGCGCGCCCTGGCCGCCGGCGCCCGCGAGGTATGGGTGGCCACCGACGACCGGCGGATCGCCGATGCGCTCGACGGCCTGGATGGCATACGCGTGGCGATGACGCGCCAGGACCATGCCTCGGGCACGGACCGCCTGGCCGAGTGCGCACGCCAGGCCGGCTGGGACGGGCAGGCGATCGTGGTCAACCTGCAGGGCGACGAACCGTTCGCGCCGGCGGCGGGCATCCGCGCGGTCGCCGCGACGCTGGCGGCCAGCGGCGCGCCGATGGCGACCCTGGCCACGCCCGTGGAGGACGCCCGGACACTGTTCGATCCCAACGTGGTGAAACTGGTGCGCAACGCGCAGGGAGACGCGCTGTACTTCAGCCGCGCGCCGATTCCCTGGCACCGCGATGCCTTCGCCCGATCGACGGCGCAGTTGCCGCAGGCGCAATGGCTGCGCCATATCGGCATCTATGGCTATCGCGCCGGCTTCCTGCAGCAGTTCGCGGCGATGCCGCCGGGCACGCTGGAGCAGATCGAATCGCTGGAACAGCTGCGCGTGCTGGAGGCGGGTTTCCGCATCGCCGTCGCGCTGTCGCCCGAGCCGTTCCCGCCGGGCATCGATACCCCGGAAGACCTCGCGCATGCCGCCGCGCGGCTGGAGGAAGGCCGGTGAAGCTGCTGGTGGTGTGCCTGGGCAACATCTGCCGCTCGCCGATGGGCGAGGGTGCCCTGCGCGCCCGGATCGAGCGCTCGCCGCTGGCCGGGCGGATCGAAGTGGATTCGGCCGGCACCGCCGGTTGGCACCACGGCAAGCCACCGGACCCGCGGGCCGTGGCCTGCGCGCGTCGTCACGGCGTGGATATCTCCGGTCTGCGTGCGCGCCAGCTGCAGCCCGCCGATTTCCTGCATTTCGACCATATCCTGTGCGCGGACCCGGACAATCTGGACGATGCCCTGGCGCTGGCGCCACCCGAGGCGCGCGCACGGGCCGCGTTGCTGCTGCCCTGGGCCGGCATCACCGCCGCCAGCGTGGTGCCGGATCCCTATTACGGCGACGACACGGATTTCGAGCACAGCTGGACGCTGCTGGAGGCCGCTGCCGAAGCGGTGGTGCAGCGCCTGTCGGCGCGGCCCGACTCCGGCATAATCGGCCCATGAACGCTCAGCCCGCGATGGATCTTCCCAAGTCCGGCACCTGGCTCAACGCGGTGCCTTCCACGTTGCAGGACCACGCGGGCCGTCCTCTGGTGCTGGCCTTCGTCAATGCCGCCTCGGTCTGGTGCGTGCAGCGGCTGCTCGAGGTGCTGCAGTGGCAGGCGCGCAATCCCGGGCGCCTGCAGCTGCTGGTGGTACAGGTCCCACGCTTCGATTTCGAACGCGAACCGCAGCCTGCCCTGAAGCTGCTGCGCCGCCATGGGGTCACCGCGCCGATCCTGCTGGACGCGCAGTGGGAGGCCTGGCGCCGGTTCGGCATCGAGGCATGGCCGACCCTGCTGCTGATCGACGCGCATGGCCAGGAGCGCGAGCGCCTGGTCGGCGCGGCGGGCGACCTGGAGCGCTGCCTCAACGCGCTGTGCGAGGGATTGGCGCGACCGCTGGACGAGGATCTCCGCGCGGTCCCGGAAACCAATGTGGAACCGCGCCTGCCGCTGCGTTTCCCGGCGGGGCTGGTGGCAAGCGCCGATCGGCTCTATGTCGCCGACACCGGTCACCACCGCATCTTGGAGTGCACCCACAACGGCCGCGTGCTGCGCCAGTTCGGCGTGGGCAGCGCGGACCTGGTCAATGGCCCTGCGGGTGAGGCGGCCTTCAACCGGCCGCACGGCCTGGCGCTGGAGCGCGAGATGCTCTATGTCGCCGACACCGGCAACCACGCGCTGCGCCGCATCCACCTGCCCAGCGGGCAGGTGGATACCCTGTGCGGCACCGGCCGCGCCGGCGATCCGGTGGCCGGCGTGCTGGCGCAGCCCTGGGACAGTCCGCTGAACCACCCGCTGGATATCGCCATCGCCGACAACCAGCTGCACATCGCCATGGCCGGCGACAACCATATCTGGAGCTACGACCTGGGCATCCGTTCGCTGCGCTGGCGCGCGGGCGCCGGTGCCATGGAAGTGCGCGACGGTGGCGGCCACCTGGCCGCGTTCGCCCAGCCCTGCGGCGTGGTGGCGGTGCAGCAGGTGCTGTACGTCTGCGACGCGCTGGGCTCGGCGATCCGTTCGGTGCAGCTGCGTGGCGACGTTGTGCAGACGCTGGTCGGGCAGGGGCCGTGGGAATTCGGCAATACCGACGGGCCGCGCGTCAGCGCGCATCTTCAGTATCCGCAGGCGATCGCCATGGGCAGCGAATCGCCGCTGCTGTGGATCGCCGACGCCGGCAACGGCTGCCTGCGCATGCTGCGCCTGGGCGGCGGCGACCTGTCCACGGTCAACCTGCCGCGGCGCCTGCATGGTCCGGCCGCGCTGTCGGTGGCCGCCGGCGCGGTGTGGATCGCCGAGACCGACGCGCACGCCATCCTGCGTTTCGACCCGGTGAGCGGCGAACTGGGCCACGTGCCGATCGAGGAATGAGCGCAGCGGCGACAAGCGGGTTCGACGGCAAGGCGTATGCGGCAGCACTGAGCACGGCGCCGGGCGTCTATCGCATGTACGCGGCCGACGACACGCTGCTGTACGTCGGCAAGGCCGGCGCACTGCGCAAGCGCGTCGGCAGCTATTTCAACGGCTCGCCGAAGAGCCGGCGCATCATGATGATGCTCGCGCAGGTGGTGCGGATGGACGTGACCGTCACCCGCACCGAGGCCGAGGCGCTGCTGCTGGAGAACCAGCTGATCAAATCGCTGGCGCCGCGCTACAACGTCTCCCTGCGCGACGACAAGACCTATCCGCAGGTGCTGCTCACCCGCGAGCAATGGCCGCGCATCGCCCTGCACCGCGGTCCGCGTTCCGTGCCGGGGCGTTACTACGGCCCGTATCCGGGCGTGGGCGCGGTGCGCGAGACGCTGAACCTGATGCACAAGCTGTTCAAGCTGCGCAGCTGCGAGGACAGCGTGTTCCGCAACCGTTCGCGCCCATGCCTGCAGTACCAGATCGGCCGGTGCAGCGCGCCCTGCGTGGAACTGGTGGCGCAGGCCGAATACGACGAATCGGTGCGGCGCGCGGCCTTGTTCCTCGAGGGCAGGAGCGACCAGCTCGCCGACGAGCTGGTGCAGGCCATGCAGCAGGCCAGCGACGCGCTGGAATTCGAGCGCGCCGCGCGCCTGCGCGATCTGGTGGCCTCGCTGCGCAGCATGCAGAACCGGCAGTACGTGGACGGCCGCGCGGCCGACCTCGACGTGCTGGCCTGCGCGATGCAGGGCGCCAGCGCCTGCGTGATGCTGCTGGCGTTCCGCGATGGCCGCAATCTCGGTACGCGGGCCTTCTTTCCGCGCACCAACGGCGAGGACAGCGCCGAGGAAGTGCTGGCCGCTTTCGTATCGCAGTATTACGTCGAGCACGCACCGCCGCCGGAGGTGTTGCTGGATCGCGGGATTCCCGACGCGGAGATGATCGAAGCCGCGTTGACCACCGCGGCCGAGCGCCGGGTCGCGCTGAAGTGGAACGTGCGCGGCGAGCGCGCCGGCTACGTGGAGCTGGCCAGCCGCAACGCGCAGATCACCCTGGCCAGCGAACTGGACAGCCGTGGCGCGCAGCATGCGCGCAGCGAGGCCGTGCGCGAGCTGCTGGGCCTGGCCGAGCCGGTCAAGCGCGTGGAATGTTTCGACATCAGCCACACCATGGGCGAGGCGACGGTGGCCTCCTGCGTGGTGTTCGACGCGGCCGGCCCGGTGCGTGCGCAGTACCGGCGCTACAACATCAGCGGCATCGAGCCGGGCGACGACTATGCCGCCATGCGCCAGGCCATCGACCGCCGGTTCCGCCGCGCGGTGGAAGAGCAGGGCGTGCTGCCCGACGTGCTGCTGATCGACGGTGGCGCCGGACAGCTCGCGCAGGCGCAGGCGGCACTGGCCGATCTCGGCGTCGAAGGCGTGCTGCTGGTCGGCGTGGCCAAGGGCGTGGAGCGCCGCGCCGGCCATGAGGCGCTGGTACTGCCGGACGGGCGCGAGCTGCGCCCCGGCGCGGCATCGCCTGCGCTGCAGTTCATCCAGCAGGTGCGTGACGAAGCGCACCGTTTCGCGATCACCGGGCATCGCGGGCGCCGGCAGAAGGCGCGCATGACCAGCCGGCTGGAGGATATCCCCGGCATCGGCCCGCGCCGCCGTGCCAGCCTGCTCAAGCATTTCGGCGGACTGGCCGGATTGAAGGCCGCCGGCGAAGCCGAGATCGCGCGCGTGGAAGGCATCAATGCCGCCCTTGCAACGCGCATCTACGCTAACCTTCACGGACTGTCGATCCCGGATCCGGCAGCGGAGTAAAGCTGTAATGACCCTGACCGTACCCACCTGGCTGACACTGCTGCGGATCGTGATGATCCCGGTGCTGGTGCTGGTGTTCTATCTGCCTTACACCTGGGCCAACTTCGCCTCGGCGGCGGTGTTCGGCCTGGCGGCGATCACCGACTGGCTCGATGGCTGGGTCGCGCGCCGCTACCAGATGCATTCGGCGTTCGGCGCCTTCCTCGACCCGGTGGCGGACAAGCTGATGGTCGCGGTGGCGTTGTTCCTGATCGTGCAGGGGCACCCGACCGCATGGATGGCGTTCTGGGCCGCGGTGATCGTCGGCCGCGAGATCGCGGTGTCCGCATTGCGCGAATGGATGGCCGAGATCGGCCAGCGCGCCAAGGTGCGGGTGGCGATGATCGGCAAGATCAAGACCACCGCGCAGATGATCGCGCTGTTGTGCCTGCTCTATTCGGTATCGCCGAAGACGCCGGTGGCGAGCATCTGGATGGGCTGGCCGATATTCCACATCGGCGACTGGATGCTGGCGATCGCCGCTTTGCTGACGCTGGTGTCCGCAGTGCAGTATCTGCGCGCTGCATGGCCGAGCCTGCGCGAGGATGAAATCGCCGCGCGCTCGCAGTCGAAAAAAAGATGAAACAAGGCTGTTGACAGGCAGGCGATTGCATGTAGAATTTCGCCTCCCAAGCGGGAATAGCTCAGTTGGTAGAGCGCAACCTTGCCAAGGTTGAGGTCGCGAGTTCGAGTCTCGTTTCCCGCTCCAGATCGATGAAGTTTCCGGGTTTTCAACGGAGCGGCATCAGGGATTCACCTCATGGATATCGAGCAGTTTGGCGACTGCACCCGGTATCCCCCGGACGGCCGGAAGCCTCCGGAGAGCGTGAAGAAAGTTGTTAAAAAAGCTGGCGCAACACCTACGAAGTCTGTAGAATGCACGGCTCCACAAGCGGGAATAGCTCAGTTGGTAGAGCGCAACCTTGCCAAGGTTGAGGTCGCGAGTTCGAGTCTCGTTTCCCGCTCCAGATAAGGAAAAGGCCCCGCAAGCGGGGTTTTTTCATATCGGGAAGAAGTTTTTCCTCCTGTACAATCGAAAAGATTGTGGCCTGGTAGCAGAGTGGTTATGCAGCGGATTGCAAATCCGCGTACGCCGGTTCGATTCCGACCCAGGCCTCCATTTGAAGCCCTGATCATTCAGGGCTTTTTCTTTTTCGATTGCAGAATCCATTGCATGTTCTGACGGCTGTTCACGACTTGTGGGCGGGCGAGGGCAGGATTCTCTTCGTCATGACCCGGGAAAGGCGCGGCGCCCTGCCGCTTGATGGCCGCGTGCCACGGCGCTCGATAGACCTTCAGGAAGTCCTGAGCGGAGCCATGCCGGCAACACGGTCGGCAGCATGGCAAGAACGTGCAGAACGGACACGCGTGATCCGCGCCCGGTGGATCCAGGCGACATGTGCTTCCAGGTGCATCGCATCACGGATCAACCCGCAGTGGCGGGTTTTCGCTCCGCAGTGCCGGTGGTCATGCTGGAAGGGCGCATCCCCGGGACGTCCGGGCCGATGGCTGCAATGGGTAGCCGCCCTTTCCAGCAGTAGCAACCCTCCCCCGCAGGAGAGGGTGTGTCAGCCGGTGGCGCTCATCGGGGCGGAGGCGTTGCGCAGGTCCGGCCAGCGCCTGAGGATCGCGCCGCGGATGCCGGCAGCGTCGATGCCGGCTTCGGCCAGCAGGTCCTCGCGGCTGGCGTGGTGCTGGAAGCTGTCCGGCAGGCCCAGGTGCAGCACCGGCATGAGGATGGCTTCGGCGTTGAGCAGTTCGGACACGCCCGAGCCGGCGCCGCCGGCGACCACGTTGTCCTCGACGGTGACGAAGCCTTCGTGGGTGCGCGCGAGGTCGAGCAGCATGGCCCGGTCCAGCGGCTTGATGAAGCGCATGTTGACCACGCTCAGGCCGAGTTCGCGGCCGGCCTGTTCGGCGGCGGCCACGGTCGAGCCGAATGCGAGGATGGCCAGGCGGTGGCCCTGTGCGCGCAACTGCGCCTTGCCGACCGGCAGGGTGGACAGGTCCACGCCGGGCGCGACGCCCGGGCCGGTGCCGCGCGGATAGCGCACCGCCGCCGGGCCTTTGTACTGCAGGCCGGTGCTGAGCATCTGCCGGCATTCGGCCTCGTCGGCCGGCGCCATCACCACCATGTTCGGCACGCAGCGCAGGAAGCTCAGGTCGAGGTTGCCGGCATGGGTGGCGCCATCCGGGCCGACCACGCCGGCGCGGTCGATGGCGAACAGCACATCCAGGTCCTGGACCGCGACGTCATGTACAAGCTGGTCGTAGGCGCGCTGCAGGAAGGTGGAGTAGATCGCCACGACGGGCTTGGCGCCCTGCGTGGCCATGCCCGCGGCCAGGGTCACCGCGTGCTGCTCGGCGATGGCCACGTCGAAATAACGCTGCGGGTATTCCCGGCTGAAGCGCACCAGGCCCGAGCCTTCGCGCATCGCCGGGGTGATGCCCATCAACTGCGGCTCGGCGGCGGCGGCATCGCACAGCCAGTCGCCGAACACGTCGGTGTAGGTCGGCTTCTTCGGCGCGCTCTTGACCGGCAGGCCCTTGCTCGGGTCGAACGGGCCGACGGCGTGGTAGCCGATCTGGTCGCCTTCGGCCGGCTCGTAGCCCTTGCCCTTGGTGGTCATGATGTGCAGCAGGTGCGGTCCCTTCTTGCCCTTGAGGGTCTTCAGGGTGGACAGCAGCAGCGGCAGGTCGTGGCCATCGATCGGACCGGTGTAATGGAAGCCCATCTGCTCGAATGCGGTGGACGGCACGAACATGCCCTTCCACTGTTCTTCCCAGCGCTTGACGAAGCGCGCAGGCGGGCTGTGGCGCTTGTCGCCGAGGATCTTCTTGCCGCCCTCGCGCAGCGCATTGAGGGTGCGGCTGGCGGTGGCCCGGCCGAGCATCTTGGTCAGCCCGCCGACCGCTTCGGAGATGGACATGTTGTTGTCGTTGAGCACGACGAGTACGTTCGGCTCCTCGTCCATGCCGCCGGCGTGCGCCAGCGCCTCGAACGCCATGCCGGCGGTCATCGCGCCGTCGCCGATCACCGCCACCGTCCTGCGCTCGTCGCCCTGGCGCTGGCGGGCGATGGCCATGCCGAGCGCGGCGGAGATCGAGGTCGAGGAATGGCCGACGCCGAAGGTGTCGTACTCGCTTTCCTCGCGCTTGGGGAATGGCGCCACGCCGTCCTTCTGCTTGACGGTGTGGATGGTGTCGCGGCGGCCGGTCAGGATCTTGTGCGGGTAGGTCTGGTGGCCCACGTCCCACACCAGCTGGTCGACCGGGGTGTCGTAGAGGTAGTGCAGGGCGACGGTGAGTTCGATCACGCCCAGCCCGGCGGCGAAATGGCCGCCGCTCCGGCCCACGGATTCGATCAGGTAATCGCGCAGTTCACCGGCGACCGCGGGCAGTTCGGTTTCATCGAACGCGCGCAGGTCGTGCGGGGTCTGGATGCGCGACAGGCGCGGATAGCGGACGGAGTCGATCATTTTCTTCGTATTTCAGCCGAACCGGTATTTTCGCCCCCATTCCGGGGTGGGGCAAGCAAACCGCCGGTTGCGTGAGCGGCCGATGAGGATTCCGGGCAAGGGAACGGGGGCATGGTTCAGCTTGCGGCACGAACGACTCCGCCGGAAGCCCGTTTCCCGTGCATCGCGCCTGCGCCAAGACATCCTTCCGTCGCGTGGGCCAGGCGCCGCGCCGCACTGCTTTTTCGGCAGTCGTGCCTTCAGGAATGCGCGCTGGCCGCGAGGGTGAATGGGCGCGCTTGCGATCTTCCAGTGACGCACCACGCGTCGATGTGCGCCGGCGGGTTGCGCGGGGGCCGGCCATGCGCCGGGCGGCCTTGCGTGGGATCAGGCGCTGCGCCGCAACGCCTTCTTCGGCAGCTGCGCCTTCAGGAAGGCCATCTGGTCGGCGAGGATGTTGCGGTTGGACAGGATCAGGTGTTCGATCCAGCTCGGCCGGTAGGGCACGGCCAGCAGCGGCATGTTGGCCTGCTGCGGGGTGCGGTTGCTCTTGCGCGAATTGCACTGGAAGCAGGCGCTGACCACGTTTTCCCAGATGTCGCGGCCACCCTTGGACAGCGGCATCACGTGGTCGCGGGTCAGGTGCGGGCGACTGAACTGCTGGCCGCAGTACAGGCACAGCTGCGCGTCGCGGGCGAACAGCGCGGTGTTGGTGAGGTTGGGCGTGGGGTCGAGGGCGCGCGAGCGGGCGTGGCCGCGCGAAGCGATGATCGGGTGCAGGTCCAGGCCGCTGCGCAGTCCGCTGGCGCGGTTGATGGCGCCGTGCACATGCAGGCAGGGATCGCCCAGGGTCCAGGCCACCGCGCCGCGCGCGTAGAGGCAGGAGGCTTCCTGCCAGTTGATCCAGTCGAGCACGCGGCCGTGAGCGTCCAGCGACAGCAGTCGCACGGAGCCGAGGCGGTGCAGGGAGGGCGGGAGCGAAAACTCCGCGTCCGGAGCGGATGCGGCGACTCCAGTATCGATCAGACCACGCGGTGTAGTGTCTGTCTCCATCGGGAAAACAGCTTATACACGAAGCATGACAGTTTGTGTAAACCCGGCCGCCATCGTCGATGGCGGCCGGGTCGGTCTCACTCGCCGAAGCGCGCGGCGTCCATGGTCATCAGCGGCTCGGCGCCGCTTTCCATGCTGGCGGCATGGGCCAGGGTGCGCGGCAGGATGCGCGCGTAGTAGAAGCGCGCGGTTTCCAGCTTGGCCTGCTTGAAGGCCTGCGGATGGCCGGACTCCTGCGCCGCGGCCACGGCGCGCGCCCACCAGTAGGCAAGGGCGACATAGCCGCTGTAGAACAGGTAGTCCCAGCTGGCCGCGCCGAGCTCTTCCGGGTTGGCGGCGGCGCGCTGCAGTACGCCCATGGTCAGCTCGCCCCATTCCCTGGCCCGTGCGCCCAGCACCGGCAGGAACTCGGCCACGGCGGGGTTGTCGGCGTTGGCAGCGATGAACGCCTCGATCTCGGCCAGGAACAGCTTCAGGCCCGCGCCCTGCGATACGGCGGTCTTGCGGCCGATCAGGTCCAGCGCCTGGATGCCGGTGGTGCCTTCGTACAGGGTGGTGATGCGGGCGTCGCGCGCCAGCTGCTCCATGCCGTGCTCGGCGATGTAGCCGTGGCCGCCGAAGCACTGCTGCGCGTTGTAGGTGTTCTCGATGCTCCACTCGGTCAGGCAGGCCTTGACGATGGGCGTGAGGAAGCTGACCAGGGTCTCGGCATCGGCGCGCGCCTGTGCGTCGCCAGCGCTCTGCGCGGTGTCGAGCTGGGTATAGGCGTGGGCGGCGAGCAGGCGCCCGCCCTCGGTCAGCGACTTGATCGACAGCAGCATGCGGCGCACGTCGGGCTGGGCGATGATCGGGTCGGCAGGCTTGTCCGCCAGCTGCGCGCCCTTCGGTGCGCGCGACTGCAGGCGTTCGCGGGCATAGGCGAGGGCGCCCTGCCAGGCGCGCTCGGACTGCGACAGCCCCTGCACGCCGACGCCGAGGCGGGCCGAGTTCATCATCACGAACATCGCCTGCAGGCCCTTGTGCGGCTCGCCGACGAGCCAGCCCTGGGCGCCGTCGAAGTTCATCACGCAGGTGGACGAACCATGGATGCCCATCTTGTGCTCCAGCGCGCCGCAGCGCAGCGCGTTGCGCCCGCCCATGGCGCCATTGCGGTCGACCATGTACTTGGGCGTGACGAACAGCGAGATGCCCTTCGGCCCCGGAGGGGCGTCGGGCAGCTTGGCCAGCACCAGGTGGATGATGTTCTGGCTCATGTCGTGCTCGCCAGCGGTGATGAAAATCTTGGTGCCGGTGATGGCGTAGCTGCCGTCTGCATTGGGCTCGGCGCGGGTCTTGAGCAGGCCCAGGTCGGTGCCGGCATGCGGTTCGGTCAGGCACATGGTGCCGGTCCAGTGGCCGGCCACCAGCGGCTTGAGGAAGGCTTCCTTCTGCCAGTCCTGGCCGTAGTGCCTGAGCGCCTCGACCGCGCCGTGCGACAGCATCGGGAACAGGCTCCAGGCCAGGTTGGCCGAGGACGTCATCTCGCTCAGCGCCATGCCCAGCGTTTCCGGCATGCCCTGGCCGCCGAACTCCGGCGCCGCGGTCAGGCCGGTCCAGCCGCCCTCGACGAACTGCGCATAGGCTTCCTTGAAGCCCGGCGCGGTGGTGACCTCGCCGGTGGCCTTGTCCAGCGTGCAGCCGTTCTCGTCGCCCACGGCGCTCAGCGGCGCCAGTACGCTGGCGCTGAAGCGGCCGGCTTCCTCGAGCACGGCGTCGATGACGTCGGCGCTGGCGTCCGCATGGCCCATCGCCGCGAACAGGGACTCGGCCTTGAGCACGTCGTGCAGGGCGAAACGGAGGTCGGTAATGGGGGCCTTGTAGTTGCTCATCGGTGCGATCTCGGATGAAACGGAAAGGGGTGGCGGATCAGCGCAGCACGCCGGGCAGGCCCGGCGCCTGGTTCAGGCTGTTGCGGGAGTTCACCTCGAAGCTGCGCTGCTTCTTCTCTTCGGGCGTGGCCTTGACCGTGCCTTCCAGTTCGTAGAACAGCGAGCGGCCGCCGGCCAGGGCGTCGGCCATGACGATGCGGGCCGGCGAGGCGGGCTGCAGGCGGATCTTGACCACATCGGCCGATTCCGGGCCGATGGACAGCCCCGGGGCGGCAACCAGGGTGCCGGCGGTTTCGTCGCCGACCTTCATCTTCAGGGACACGTCGTCGAAGCGCATCGGCATCGAGCTGTAGTTGCGCAGGCGCAGCTCCACGTCCCAGTTGCCGTCGTTGCCGACGGTGAGCTGCTGGATGCCGGCGGCGGGCTCGGAAACCCGTTTCACCACGCCGCCACCGCAGGAGGCGAGGGCGAGGCTGAGAACTGCGGTCAGGACGTACTGTGGGCGAAAACGCATACTGCTCGGTCCTCGGGGTCCGGAGGGATCGTCCAAAGGATACTACGCCGTATGGCGGGCGTGGCCGGGGGCGCGGCGGTGCGGCCGATGGCGGAACTTTTCCGCAGGCTCATCTAGGCATGTCAGGAGACCGACAACGTCACCGCATTCGCATATACCGGAGAGGGGTTCATCAATGCGTTCATTCAAGTTGTTGCCGCTGGCAAGCGCGATCCGTGGCGGGTTGGCCGCCGTGGCGCTGTGCGTGGCCATGCCGGCGCTCGCCGCACCGCCGCAGTTCGATATCGAGGGCGGCCGCATCGAAGAGGTGCTGCCTGAATTCGCCCGCCAGGCGGGCCTGCAGATCATCGCGCCGGCCGCGATGGGCGGGGAGGGGCGGATCGAGGTCGGGCAACTGAAGGGACAGATGGACCCGCGGCAGGCGCTGAGCCGCCTGCTCGACGGCACCGGGCTCACCGTCGCATCCGACGACGGCCGCACCATCACCCTGCGCGCCGCTGCGCCGCTGCTGGCCTCGCTCGGCGGGCTGGGTGGCCTGGCCGTTGCGCAGACGGCCCCGTCCGAGCCGGTGGCCCCGGCGCCGCAGGAGGCGCCGGCCAGCGGCCCGGTGAACACGCTGGACCAGGTCACCGTGGTCGGCAGCCAGATCAAGGGCAGCAAGTCGGCGGCGATCCTGCCGGTGGCCACGCTGCAGGCCGAACAGATCGAAGCCACCGGCGCGGTCTCCGGCGACGACCTGTACCGTTCCATCCCGCAGATGGGCAATGTCTCCTTCAGCGGCACCAATGGCGGCAACAGCTCCAACTATGCGCGCGGCGACATCGCCTCGGTCAACCTGCGCGGCCTGGGCGTGGGCAACACCCTGCTGCTGATCAACGGCCGCCGCACCGTGGTGCACCCGACCAGCCAGGCCGACGGCAACCTGGTGCCGGTGCTGACCTACAACGCCAACACCGTGCCGGTGGCGAACCTGCGCCGGGTCGAGGTCCTGCTCGATGGCGCCGCGGCGATCTACGGCACCGACGCGGTGGCCGGGGTGGTCAACAACGTGCTGCGCGACGACATGGATGGCGGCACCCTCAGCGTGCAGAAGGGCGTGGGCGAGGGCACCAATCTGAGCGACGTATCGGTCAATGGCATGTGGGGCAAGAACTCCGAAGACCTGCGCTCCAACGTCACCGTCGCCTTCAATTACTACAACACCACCGGCCTGAACTCGCTGGACCAGGATTGGACCCGCAGCGGCAACCGCATCGACGACTTCGCCGGCACGCCGTACGAAGGCCTGGCGGGCGTGGACAACCGCAACACCAACAGCCCGTGGGGCAACTTCACCGCCAACGGGCCGCGCGTGTCGCAGAACGGTACCTGGCTGACCACCGCCGCCGGCGCGTTCCATGTCAAGCCGACCAGCAACGGCAACTGCGCCACGACGATCGGCGAGGGCCTGTGCGTGCAGTCCGGCAGCAAGGCCACTTCGGGCGCCGATGCCAACCTGCGCGACAACCACCAGTCGATGTACCCGGTGTCGATCGCGCCGGACGTGCGCCGCATCAACCTGTTCGCCACCGGCAAGCACGACTTCGAGAACGGCCTGTCGCTGTTCAGCGAAGCCGGCCTGTATGGTTCGCGCGCCTACAGCCTGCAGAACGGCGTCAACACGATCTCCTCGCTGCCGATGACGGTGGCCGCCAGCAACTACTGGAACCCGTTCGGGGCGATGTACCTGCCCGACGGCACGCTCAACCCGAACCGCCTGCAGGGCCTGAACATCGGTCCGGACGGCCTGCCGGTGACGATCACCAGCTACCGCTTCGAGCGCCCGACCCGGATCGAGGTCAAGAACACGCAGATGCGCGCGCTGGCCGGCCTGCGCGGCTTCCACTTCGGTTTCGACTGGGAGAGCGCGGCGCTTTATTCCAGGGCCAAGGTGGTTGACACCCAGGACGCGGTGAGCATGACCTCGTTCCAGCAGGCGCTGGCCAATTCGACGTCGGCGGCCTACAACCCGTTCTGCGGCGGCTGCAACGACTGGAGCAAGCTGGATTCGTTCTTCTACAAGGCCAAGCGCCAGAGCGAGACCCAGCTGTACCTGTGGGACTTCAAGGCTTCGCGCCCGGACCTGTTCCGCACCTGGGCCGGCGACGTCGGCATGGCGACCGGCGTGGAAGTGCGCCATGAGACCCAGCGCGACGACCGCGACGCGCACGTCGATGGTTCACTGACCTTCACCGACGCGATCACCGGCATCCAGTATCCCAGCGACATGTACGGCGTCAGCCCGACCCCGGACACCTATGGTTCGCGTACCGTCGCCGGCGTGTTCGCCGAATTCTCGGTGCCGCTGGTGTCGCCGTCGATGGGCATCCCGCTGGTCAAGTCGCTGGACCTGCAGGTGGCCGGCCGCGCCGAGCGCTACAACGACTTCGGCAGCGTCGCCAAGCCGAAGCTGGCGATGGGCTGGCAGATCATCGACGGCCTCACCGTGCGCTCGTCCTGGGCCAAGGGCTTCCGTGCGCCGAACCTGGAGCAGGTCAACGCCACCATGGTCAGCCGTTCCAACAGCCGTACCGACTGGGTGCAGTGCCTGGCCGATGTGCGCAGCGGCGCGCAGGCGTCGATGGCCGCCTGCAAGGGCTACACCGCCTCGACCACCGCGCGCCGTTCGGGCAACCCGGACCTGAAGCCGGAGACCTCGACCAACACCAGCGCCGGCATCGTGTTCCAGCCGCAGTTCATTCCCGAAGACTTCGGCCGCTTCACTTTCGCCGTGGACTACTACAGGTACGAGCAGGAAGGCATCATCGGCCTGTTCGGCGAAGGCAACGCGCTGATCCTGGACTACGTGCTGCGCCAGCAGGGCGGCAGCAACGCCGACGTGGTACGCGCCGACCCGACCGCCGACGACATCGCGCGCTTCGCCGGTACCGGCCTGGATGCCGCCGGCAAGGTGCTCTACGTCAAGGACCAGTACGTCAACCTGGAGCCGCAGACCGTGCGCGGCGTGGACTACACCTTCAGCTGGGCCTCGCCGGAAACCCGCGCCGGCCGGTTCGATGTATCGGTCAACGGCACCCGCCTGATCGAGTTCTACCGCCAGCGTTCGCCGGCGCTGCAGGCGCTGGAAGACGCCAAGGCCTCCGGCCTGGTCGACCCCTCGATCCGGGTGACCGGCGGCGGCAACCTGATCGGCAATGGCGGCAACCCGCAGTGGAAGTGGTCCGGCACGCTGACCTGGCGCTACCAGCAGCTGTCGGTGGGCGCCAGCGCGCGCTACAGCAGCTCGTTCGTGGAGAACGGCCTGGTGCTGGCCGACGGCACGCCGTGGACGGTGAAGTCGCAGACGCTGGCCAATGCCTTCGTCAAGTACGACCTCAAGGGCGACGGCTGGATGGACGGGCTGTCGCTGAAGGTGGGCGCCAACAACCTGGCCAACAAGCGTCCGCCGATCTCCAGCGACGGATTCGGCTATTCCTCGGCGGTGTACCAGGCCTATCCGCGGTACTGGTACGTCAACGTGACCAAGGCGTTCTGATGAACCGCCGTACCGCCCGTGGAAGCGCCCGGCCCGTGCCGGGCATCGCCGGGGTGTCGCCATGACGGCGGCACTGGCGGCGGAGCGTTCGCTGTGGCTCGCCGAGCACGTATTGCCCTGCGAGCCGACGCTGCGCGCCTGGCTGCAGCGGCGCTTGCCGGTGCACCAGGACGTGGATGACGTGATCCAGGAGACCTACGCCATCCTGGCGGCGGGGGGGGGGGGGGGGGCCCCGCCCCCCCCCCCCCCCCCCGCGGGGTTTGGGGGGGGGCGGGGGGGGGGGGGGG
>NZ_JASCOS010000085.1:0-15588 GCF_029959705.1 Stenotrophomonas sp. PS02297
GCGTACCCCCCGGCCCACTCACCGCCGCCCCGGGGGGTGCCCGCCGGGATCCGCTTCCAATCTCCTGCCGGCAGGCGCGTCATGCCGCGCCTGCGCGGGCAGCCATCGCCCTTCAGGCCACGGCTTCCTCGTAACGGCGCTCCACTTCCTTCCAGTTGATCAGGCTGTAGAAGGTCTCGATGAACTCGGCGCGGCGGTTCTGGAACTTCAGGTAGTAGGCGTGCTCCCACACATCGATGGTCAGCACCGGGGTGCGGCCTTCCATCAGCGGGCTTTCCTGGTTGCCGGTCTTCTCGACCAGCAGCTTCTTGTCGGCGGTCACGCTCAGCCACGCCCAGCCGGAGCCGAACTGGGTCAGCGCGGCCTTGGTGAAGGCTTCCTTGAACTTGTCGAAGCCGCCGAGCTGCTCGTCGATGGCCTTGCCCAGCGCGCCGCCCGGGGTGCCGCCGGCGTTCGGGCCGATCACGTCCCAGAACAGCGAGTGGTTGCCGTGGCCGCCGCCCTGGTTGCGCACGCCCTGCTGCAGGTTCTCCGGCAGGGTCTTGACCTTGCGCAGCAGCTCGTCGATCGGCAGGTCGGCGTACTCGGTGCCTTCCACCAGCGCATTGAGGTTGTTGACGTAGGTCTGGTGGTGCTTGCCGTGGTGGATCTCCACCGTGGCCGCATCCATGTACGGTTCCAGCGCGTCGGTGGCGTAAGGCAGCTTGGGCAGGGTAAAGGCCATGAGGGATCTCCTTGGGTTTTATGCCTGGGGGCGTTGTTTCGTTGTCCGGCGCCTGCCGGACGGTGCACCGGCAATGGTAGGCAGGAACAGGCAACTTACCAAGGCCGATGTAAAGGAAACTTCGTCCTGCCGTGAGTACAAACGGCCGCCGGGCTACGAAAACCCGCCGATGCGATGGCCCGCGTTCAAGAAAAATCCCGCGCAGACGCGATAATCGGCCTTTCCACGCGACACAGGCCCACGCCCCATGCGCAAACCGCTGCTCCTGCTCACCGCCGCGATCCTTCTGGTGGCCGGCCTGTGGGCCATGCGCGCGCTGCAGCAGCCACCGCCGCCGCAGTTCGCGCCGTCGCTGGACGGCCCCGCCGCGCCGGCAGTCACCGAGGAGCCGCGCCAGCCAGGCGCGACTGATCCGCTGCCTGCCTTCCTGCCGCCGGAAGCGCACGACACCATCGCGCTGGTACTGCGCGGCGGCCCGTTCCCGCACCGCCAGGACGGCAGCGTGTTCGGCAACCGCGAGCGGCGCCTGCCGCAACGCCCGCGCGGCTACTACCACGAGTACACCGTGCGCACGCCGGACGTGGGCCACCGCGGCGCGCGGCGGATCATCACCGGCGGCGACCCGCCCGAGGCCTGGTACTACACCGACGACCATTACGAGACCTTCCGCGGTTTCGAAGTACCGGCCAACGGAGGCGCGCGATGAGCGACAGCGGATTCGACATGGGGCTGGAGGATGTCGGCCAGGCCGGCGTCTATGGCGTGAGCCACGGCGATCTCGGCGGACTGGCCGCCGCCGCGCGCGATGCCGGGCTGAAAGTGCTGCGCGTGGACCTGGAGTCCTGCACCGACAAGCGCACCCTGCTGCTGCGCATCGGCACCCAGTTGGATTTCCCGGCGGGCCGCGGCCGCAACTGGGATGCGCTGTCCGATGCGCTGCGCGACCTGTCCTGGCTGCCCGCCAACGGTTACGCGCTGCTGTTCGGCGATGCCGGCGACCTGCGCCAGGGCAGCCGCGGCGATTTCGACACGCTGCTGGACATCCTCGCCGAAGCCGCGGCCAGCTGGGCCGAGGACAATGTGCCGTTCTGGGCGTTCTTCGAACTGCCCGGCGGCGGCGAGGATGCCGCCGACGCGGGCGACGCCTGAACCGGCCTCAGGCAGCTGCTTCCGCCGGCCCCTTGAGCTCGATCACATTGCCGTCCGGATCGGTGAAATACAGCGAAGGCCCGTCGCCCTCAGCGCCGAAGTTGACCTCTGCCGCGCCCAGCGGGGCGAGTCCATGGCGATGCAGGTGCGCGACGATGCCCGTCTCGTCGAAGGGTTCGATGCGCAGGCACAGGTGATCGACATTGCGCGCCCCCTGCCCGGGCGCCTCGCCACCGCGCGCCCCCAGGGGGCCATCCACGTTCACCAGATCGATCATCGACGCACCGGCGCGCAGATGGACCAGGCCCAGATCCCCGCGCCGCCGGACCACTTCGCAGCCGAGCACGGCGCCATAGAAGGCGATGCTGCGCCGCAGGTCGCGGACGCGGAAGACCACGTGGTCGATGCGCTGAACCGAGAACGGCGCTTCCATCGCATGCTCCATGAAGAAACCGGGGGAAGCGCGGCCGCTGGCCGGCTCTTCCGCGCCCCGATTGTCACACGGCAACCACCGCGCGCTGGCCCGGCGGCAGGAGGACGGCATTCACCAGCGGGCATGCAGGAGCGCACTTCAGTGCGCTCCTGCGGGTTTCCCACGGCTGCCTGGATCAGCTGTCCAGCTCTTCCCAGCGTGCGTAGGCCGCGTCCAGTTCGGCCTGCACTTTGGACAACTGCTGCGTGTGCGCGGTGACTTCGGCGCTGGAACGGGTATAGAACGCCGGGTCGTTCATCGCGCTGGTCAGGCCTTCCACGTCCCGCTCCAGCTGCTCGATCTTCGCCGGCAGCTGTTCCAGTTCGCGCGCGTCCTTGAAGCTGAGCTTGCGCCTGGCCGGCGCCGCCTCGGCCACGGCCACGGGCGCGGCCGCCGGCTGCACGGCGGGCACCGCGGTGGCAGACGCCTTGGCCACGGCCATCGCGCTCTGCGCCGGTGCCGGGCGCTGGCGCAGCGAGTCGGTATAGCCGCCGATGTAGTCGCCCACCCTGCCCTCGCCCTCCAGCACCAGGGTCGAGGTGACCACGTTGTCGAGGAAGTCGCGGTCGTGGCTGACCAGCAGCAGGGTGCCGGTGTAGTCGCCCAGCAGCTCTTCCAGCAGCTCCAGGGTCTCCACGTCCAGGTCGTTGGTCGGTTCGTCCATCACCAGCAGGTTGGACGGCTGCGCGAACAGCTTGGCCAACAGCAGGCGGTTGCGCTCACCGCCGGACAGGCGGGTGATCGGTGCACGCGCGCGCTCCGGGGTGAACAGGAAGTCCTGCAGATAGGCATGCACATGCTTGCGCTTGCCGTTGAGGTCGATGAAGTCCGCGCCTTCGGCCACGTTCTCGATCGCGCTCCAGTCCTCGCGCAGAGTGGCGCGGTACTGGTCGAAATAGGCGATCTGCAGGTTGGTGCCCTGGCGCACTTCGCCGCTGTCCGGCTGCAGCTCGCCCAGCAGCAGCTTGAGCAGGGTGGTCTTGCCGCTGCCGTTGGGGCCGATCAGGCCGATGCGGTCGCCACGCAGGATGGTGGTTTCGAAATCCTTGACCATCACCCGCTCGCCAAAGGCGAAGGAGATGTTCTTGATATCGATGACCTTCTTGCCGGAGTTCTCGGCGCCGGCCGCTTCCAGCCTGACGTTGCCGCCCAGCTCGCGGCGCTGGCTGCGCTCGTTGCGCATGGCCTTGAGCCGGCGCACGCGGCCTTCGTCGCGGGTGCGGCGCGCCTTGATGCCCTGCCGGATCCACACTTCCTCCTGCGCCAGCAGCTTGTCGAAACGGGCGTTCTCCTGCGCCTGCGCGTTGAGGCGCTCCTCGCGGCGGCGCTCGTAGTTCTCCCAGTCCCCCGGCCAGCTGGTGACCTGGCCGCGGTCGATCTCGACGATGCGGGTGGCCAGCGCACGCAGGAAGCGACGGTCGTGGGTGACGAACACCACGCAGCCGTTCCAGCCCTTGAGGAAGCCTTCCAGCCAGTCGATGGCCTCGATGTCCAGGTGGTTGGTCGGCTCGTCCAGCAGCAGCACGTCCGGGCCGGCCACCAGTGCGCGCGCCAGCAGCACGCGGCGCTTCATGCCGCCGGACAGGCGCCCGAACTCGGCATCGCCATCCAGTTCCAGCTTGGTCAGGGTCTCGGCCACGCGCTGGTCCAGCGCCCAGCCATCGGCGGCATCGATCCTGGCCTGCACCTTGCCCATGGCATCGCCGTCGAACACTTCGGCATGGCTCAGGCGATGGAACTCGGCCAGCCAGTGGCCCAGCTCGCCCAGCCCGTCGGCGACCACGTCGAACACGCTGCCGGCGGCGCCATGCGGCACTTCCTGTTCCAGGCGGGTGACGCGCACGCCCTGCTGGACGCGCACTTCGCCGTCGTCGGGCTTCAACTCGCCGGCCATCAGCTTCATGAGGGTGGATTTGCCGGCGCCATTGCGGCCGATCAGGGCGATGCGCTCGCCAGTCTCGATCGACAGTTCGGCTTTTTCCAGCAACAACGGGCCGCCGACGCTGTAGTCGACGTTCTGCAGGGTGATCAAAGGCATGTGCGTATTGTACGGGAGCCGGGCTCAGGCGTCGGCGAACGTGCCCTCGTCCAGCGCCAGCAGGCGGCGCAGGCTCGGTGGCACCCGCTTGCCCGGGTGCCGTACCACCCACAGTTGCCGGCGCAGCGGTGGCAAGGGCGTGGACAGCTCATGCAGCCGCCCCAGCGCGACCAGGTCGGCCACCGCGTGCCGCGACAGGCAGGCCAGGCCGAGTCCCGCCACCGCCCCCTGCTTGATCGCTTCGGTGCCCCCGAGCTGCAGCACCTCGGCCAGGCCGTGCAGGTGCGGCAGCAGCGCCTGCTCGGCCGCCTCGCGGGTGCCGGAGCCGGGCTCGCGCAGCAGCCAGCAGGCAGCGCGCAGCTGCGCCATGTCCGCTCCCGCTCGCAGCAAGGCCGCCTGCGGGTGGCGGTCGCCGAAAACGATGACCAGTTCGTCCTCGCGCCAGGTCGCCACCTCCAGGCCCGGTTCGTGGCACGGACCCTCGATCAGGCCGATGTCCACCTCCAGCCGCTGTACCGCGCTGGCCACCTCACGGGTATTGCCGATCACCAGGTCGACATGGGCCAGGCCATTGCCGTCGCGCAGGTCGGCGATGCGCGCCGGCATCAGGTAGTTGCCGATGGTGGTGCTGGCCCCGACCCGCCAGCGCACCGGCGCGGCGGCTTCATCGCCCAGGCGGAAGCGGCGTTCGATGTCGTCCATGCCTGCCAGCAATGCGCGTGCCTCCGGCAACAGGGCGCGACCGTGGCCGTTCAGCACCAGCCGCCGGCCGATACGGTCGAACAGCGCCAGTCCGAGAAGATTCTCCAGCTCGCTCAATGCCGCGCTCACCGCCGACTGCGACAGGCCGATGGCTTCGCCCGCGGCCGTGGTCGTTCCCGCCTCGGCGATGGCCGAGAAGATCTGCAACTGGCGCAGGGAAAGATGCATGATTTACCTGCTGGATAGATAATTCATACAAATACTATCTGTTTTACGGATTGAATGACGGGGGGCAGGATGGGCCACCTCCTGATAACCGTCCGTCATGAACACCGCCATGCAAGGGCCGGCCCCGGCCCGTCGCTCCCGCTTCCTCCCCGGCCTGCTGCTGACCCTCGCCATCGCCGGCCTGTCCATCTGGCTCGGCACCCTGCCGTGGCTGCAGGCGCACGGCATCAGTGCGCTGACGCTGGCCATCGTGATCGGCATCGCCCTGGGCAATACCGTCCATGGCGCGCTGGCGCCGCGCGCGGCGGCCGGCGTCGGCTTCTCCAAGGCCACGCTACTGCGCGCCGGCATCATCCTCTACGGCCTGCGCCTGACCCTGCAGGACATCGGCCAGGTCGGCGCCACCGGCGTGGTGATCGACGCGCTGGTGCTGTGTTCCACCTTCGCCCTGGCCTGGTGGCTGGGCTGCCGGGTGCTGGGACTGGAACGCAACACCGCCCTGCTGATCGGCGCCGGCAGCTCCATCTGCGGTGCCGCCGCGGTGATGGCCGCCGAACCGGTGGTCAAGGGCCGCGCCGAACAGGTGGCCGTCGCCGTGGCGACCGTGGTCGTGTTCGGCACGCTGGCGATGTTCCTGTACCCGCTGCTCTACCAATGGGGCGTGGCCGCCGGCTGGATGCCGCTGGACGAGACCGGCTTCGGCGTGTTCACCGGTTCCACCGTGCACGAGGTGGCGCAGGTGGTGGTCGCCGGCCGCGCGGTCAGCCAACCGGCCGCCGATGCCGCGGTCATCGCCAAGATGGTGCGGGTGATGATGCTGGCGCCGTTCCTGGTCGGGCTGTCGGCGCTGCTGGCGCGCGGTCGCCCTGCCGGCGACGGCCAACGCTCGAAGATCACCGTGCCGTGGTTCGCCTTCGGCTTCATCGCCATGGTCGGCTTCAACTCGCTGCAGTTGCTGCCCACGCGCCTGGTCGCCACGCTGGTCGACCTGGACACCGTCCTGCTGGCGATGGCGATGGCGGCCCTGGGCCTGACCACGCATGTCTCGGCCCTGCGCCAGGCCGGCGCCAGGCCGATGCTGCTGGCGGTACTGCTGTTCGCCTGGCTGATGGGCGGCGGGATGCTGATCAACCTCGGCGTGCGTGCCCTGCTGTAGGCGCAGCCTCGGTCGCGAAGGGCTTTCCCGCCAAGCCCCCTTTCGCGACTGAAGCCACTCCTACATTCCGTCGTGGCATCTGCGAAAATGCCGCATGACCGATTTCTCTTCGCTGCCGCTGATCCCGGCCCTCGCTCCCGGCATCGACGCGCTGGGCTATACCGCCATGACCCCGGTGCAGGCACTGAGCCTGCCGCCGATCCTGGAAGGGCGCGACGTGATCGCACAGGCCCCCACCGGCAGCGGCAAGACCGCCGCTTTCGGCCTGGGCCTGCTCAACCGGCTCGACCCGGCCACCATCCGCACCCAGGCGCTGGTGCTCTGCCCCACCCGCGAACTGGCCGACCAGGTCGGCAAGCAACTGCGCAAACTGGCCACCGGCATTCCCAACCTCAAGCTGCTGGTGCTGACCGGCGGCGTGCCGCTGGGCCCGCAGCTGGCCTCGCTGGAAGCGCACGACCCGCAGGTGGTGGTGGGCACGCCCGGCCGCGTGCAAGAGCTGGCGCGCAAGCGCGCGCTCAACCTCGGACAGGTGCGCACCTTCGTGCTCGACGAAGCCGACCGCATGCTCGACATGGGCTTCGAGGAACCCATCCGTGAAATCGCCGGCCGCACCCACAAGGAGCGCCAGAGCCTGCTGTTCTCGGCAACCTTCCCCGATGAGATCCGCGAACTGGCGCGCGCCCTGCTCAACGAACCGGTGGAAGTCACCATCGACGGCCAGCAGGAAGCCCCGGCCATCAAGCACCTGTTCTTCGAGGTCGAATCCGCGCACCGGCAGAAGGCGCTGGCCGGCCTGCTGCTCAAGTACACGCCCGAATCGGCGGTGGTGTTCTGCAATACGCGCAAGGACGTGGACGAGGTGGCCAACTCGCTGCGCCAGTTCGGCTTCTCCGCGCTGGCCCTGCACGGCGACATGGAACAGCGCGACCGCGACGAAGTGCTGCTGCAGTTCTCCAACCGCAGCTGCAACGTGCTGGTCGCCAGCGACGTGGCCGCGCGCGGCCTGGACGTGGAAGACCTCGCCGCGGTGGTCAACTACGAGATGCCCAGCGACCTGGACACTTACCGCCACCGCGTCGGCCGCACCGCCCGCGCCGGCCGCAGCGGCCTGGCGCTGAGCCTGGTCGCCGGCCGCGAGCGCCACCGCGCCGACGCGCTGGAAGCCGACCAGGGCAGCGCCCTGGACTGGCAGAAAACGCCGCTGGCCACCGCGCGTCCGGCACAGCTGCCGCAGGCGGCGATGACCACGCTGCGGATCGACGGCGGCAAGACCGACAAGCTGCGCGCCGGCGACATCCTCGGCGCCCTCACCGGCGATGCCGGGCTCTCGGCCAAGGCCATCGGCAAGATCGACATCTTCCCCACCCGCTCCTACGTCGCCATCGCCCACGAACACGCCGGCAAGGCCGTGGCGCGGCTGGAGGCCGGCAAGATCAAGGGCAAGCGGTTCCGCGTACGCAAGATGTAGCGCCGGAACACAGGCGCGCCGCCCGGAACATTCCGGCTGGCATGAAACCGCAGGTGTGGCGCCCGCTCCCCACCGAACCCTGGCGGTGAAACCCCGGTGCGGGGCAGGCCCGGCACCGGCGATGCGGCGGCGTGCCGACCGCGCTCAATACACAAGCGTGGCCTGCAGCGGCAGGCCATCGGGCCAGCGCGGGCGACCGCCCAGTCCCTCCAGCTCCACCAGCACCGCCGCGCCCAGCACCTCGGCCTCGAGCCGACGCGCCAACAACAGCGCCGCGGCGAGCGTGCCGCCGGTCGCCAGCACGTCGTCGACCAGCAGCACCCGCGTCCCCGGCACGACGGCCCCGGTGCAGACCTCGATGCGGTCGCTGCCGTATTCCAGCGCGTATTCCTGCATCAGGGTGGCGCCGGGCAGCTTGCCCGGCTTGCGCACCGGCACGAAGCCGGCGTCCAGCTCCAGCGCAAGCGCAGCGCCGAGGATGAAACCGCGCGCTTCGACGCCCAACACCGCCTGCACGCCGGCCGCACGCCATGGATCGGCCATCGCCACGATCGCCGCACGGAAAGCGGCGGCATCGGCCAGCAACGGCGTGATGTCCTTGAAGCCGATGCCGGGCCGGGGGAAATCGGCCACGTCGCGGATCGTACTGGACCAATCAGGATATGCGTTCGTCATGTGAGCCATTGAGCCGTGGGGAATCAGGAACTGCACGACAGCATCGAACAACCCGCGCGCTCGCGCGCCCATTCCGGTCGCCGGCGCGCGAACGCCTCGCGGCCGGGCTGTTCTTCGCAGGGACGCCGCATCACCTCCAGCAGTTCGGCGACGCCGGCCGCATCGCCCTGCTCGGCGCGGTCGATGGCCTCCTGCGCCAGCCAGTTGCGCAGCACGTATTTCGGGTTGGCCGCGCGCATGATGCGACGCCGTTCCCCGGCGGGCAGGCCGGCATCGCGCACGCGCGCGGCATGGCGCTGCAGCCAGTCCAGCAGGTCCGGCATCACCCGTGCTCGGCGCCCGGGCGAATAGAACGCTTCTTCCAGCACGCCCGCATCCGGCTGATGCGGATCGACATCGGCCAACGCACGGAAAGCGAGGGTCATGTCCATCTCGCCTTCGTGCAGCAGTTTCCGGAACTGCGCCATCAGTACCTCGTCGCCTTCGCGATATGCGCCGAGACCAAGCTTGGCGAGCAGATGCCCGCGATCTTCCGCGGCGAAACGCGCCTGGAAGGCATCCAGCCCCGCCTGCAGCGGCGCCGCTTCATCGAACAGCGGCGACACCGCCTGCGCCAGCCGGACCAGGTTCCAGTACGCCACCTGCATCTGCGTGCCGAAGCGGTAGCGGCGGCCCTGCGCGTCGGTGGTGTTCGGCGTCCAGTCCGGGTCGTAGTCCTCGACCCAGCCATACGGACCGTAGTCGATGGTCAGCCCGAGCACGGACATGTTGTCGGTGTTCATCACCCCATGCACGAAGCCCACCCGCATCCACTGCGCGACCATCGTCGCGGTGCGCGTGCAGATCTCGGCGAACCAGTCGGCCCGACGCGAGGGACCGGGCTGCAGGTGCGGGAAATCGCGGTCGATGCAGAAATCCACCAGCCGCTGCAGCAGCGCAAGGTCGCCACGCGCGGCCGGCAGCTCGAAACTGCCGAAGCGGATGAACGAAGGCGCCACCCGGCACACCACCGCGCCCGGCTCGCCGCGCGCATGGCCGTCATAGAACATGTCGCGCACCACGGTTTCGCCGGTGGCGACCAGGCTCAGGGCGCGCGTGGTCGGTACGCCGAGGTGATGCATGGCCTCCGAGCACAGGAACTCGCGGATCGACGAACGCAGCACCGCCCGGCCATCGGCGCCGCGCGAATAGGGCGTTGGCCCTGCCCCCTTGAGCTGCAGTTCCCAGCGCCGACCGTCGGCCAGCAGTTCGCCGAGCGAAATGGCGCGGCCATCGCCCAGTTGCCCGGCCCACTGCCCGAACTGGTGCCCGCCATAATTGGCTGCCCACGGCTGCATGCCGGCATACAGCGCATTGCCACCGAATACCCGGGCGAAGTCCGGTGCCTGCACGGCCGCCTCGTCGATCCCCAGCATCGTCGCCACTTCGGGCGAATGCGCCAGCAACCGCGGCGCCGCCACCGGCGTGGGCAACACGTGCGACCAGGCCGCGCCCAGCACCTCGCGGCGGCGCGATCCGGTTTCAGCATCGCCGGGCAGTTCGTGCAGGAAACGGTTGTCGAAATGCAGCGCGGAAGTATCCATCGGCACAAGATGGGGGCTGGGCACGGTGTCACAAGCGCCGCTGCCGGACGGGCGCGCGCCCGCATCAGGCATCGCAGGGAACGCCTCGTCACTTCGCCCGTTCATGCCCCGAGCCGGAAGATGTCCATAAAAAAGCCGCCCGGAGCGGCTTTTGCCATCGCCCCTCGATGGCCCGGAAGGTCGCCGCCTGCAGGGCGGACGCAAACAAAAACGCCGGAAGCTTTCGCTTCCGGCGTTCTGGCTACCTTGCGGTGGCGGGAGGTCGATTAGACCGCCTGCACCTGGTCAGCCTGCATGCCCTTCTGGCCCTGCACGGCGACGAAGGTCACCTTCTGGCCTTCCTGCAGCGACTTGAAGCCGGTGCCCTGGATGGCACGGAAGTGCACGAACAGGTCGGGGCCGCTTTCCGGGGTGATGAAACCAAAACCCTTGGCATCGTTGAACCACTTCACCGTGCCGGTCTGACGCTCAGACATTACAAACTCCTGGAACTATTGATTGGAAATCGCAGCCGCCGGGGATCGGGGCCGAGACTGAGTTGCAGGCGTTGGTAAAACGGAACGATGAGCGGATCGGTGAGGATCAGCTGCATCAGGCCACGATTCACGGTGACCCTTGCAAGCACAGTGGGGCGAAAGATACGCGGCTTTCCGCCAAAAAGCGACAAATACCGTATTCATCGGCCCGGGCGGGCGGCGCCCGGACAACAATCCCGGCAAATTCATTGACTTGGCGCCTCCCTGCAGGGTCCGCATACCCCGGAGCGGCCACCCCGGCGGCTAGACTGCGCGGCATGGAATCCACCGCCATCGCCTCCTCGCCGAGGATCTGGGTAGACGCCGACGCCTGCCCCGCCGTCATCCGCGACATCCTGTACCGCGCCGCCGGGCGCACCCGGATCGAGGTGGTCCTGGTCGCCAACCGCTGGCTGCAGACACCGTCCTCGCGCTTCATCCGCGCCATGCAGGTTACCGGCGGCCCGGACGTGGCCGACGACGCGATCGTCGAGCGCGTCGCCGCTGGCGACCTGGTGGTGACCCAGGACATCCCGCTGGCCGCCCGGGTACTGGCCAAAGGCGCTGCCGCGCTCGATCCGCGCGGCGAGCCGTTCAGCGCGGACAGCATCGCGCAGCGCCTGTCGATACGCGATTTCATGGCCGAACTGCGCGGCGCCGGCGTGCAGACCGGCGGTCCGCCCAGCCTGCATGCACGCGACCGGCAGGCCTTCGCCGCGCGGCTTGACCAGTGGCTGGCACGGCAACGCTGAAGCGCAGGCCGCCGGGCGTGCGCCCGCGCAGTAGAATGGCGGTCTTTGCCCCGTGATCCCATGGCCCTCACCGCCACCATCCGCAAGGCCGAGCTGCAGATCAGCGACATGGACCGCGGCTACTACGCGACCCACCACCTGACCCTGGCCCAGCATCCCTCCGAGACCGACGAGCGCCTGATGGCGCGCCTGCTCGCCTTCGCGCTGAACGCCGACGACCGCCTGGAGTTCGGCCGCGGCCTGAGCACCGACGACGAGCCGGACCTGTGGCAGCACGACTACACCGGCGACATCCTGCAGTGGATCGACCTGGGCCACCCGGACGAATCGCGCGTGCGCAAGGCCTGCAACCGCAGCCGCCAGGTACAGGTGATCAACTACGGCGGCAACGCCTCGGACATCTGGTGGCAGAAGCAGGGCAAGAGCCTGGCCCGTTTCGGCAACCTGTCGGTGGTGGACCTGGACGCCGGGTTCGTCGAGCGCTGGGGCCAGCAGATCCAGCGGGCGATGCGCTGGAGCGTGCTGATCCAGGATGGCGAGGTGCAGATCCTCAACGACCAGGTCCAGCTCGACGTCATTCCCGCCTGGCGCAAGCGCGCGACGGCCTGAGCGCGCGGTGGCGATGAATCCAGGCACCGGCACGCACCGCTGCGACGTACTGGTGATCGGCGCCGGCGCCGCCGGGCTGATGTGCGCGCTTACCGCCGGCCAGCGCGGCCGCATCGTGCAGGTGATCGACCATGCCAACAAGGTCGGCAAGAAGATCCTGATGTCCGGCGGCGGCCGCTGCAATTTCACCAATACCGGCACTACCGCCGCCAACTTCCTTTCGGCCAACCCGCATTTCTGCAAGTCGGCGCTGGCCCGCTACACCCCGTCCGATTTCATCGACATGGTCCAGCGGCACCGCATCGCCTGGCACGAGAAGGAACTGGGGCAGCTGTTCTGCGATGTCTCCTCCAAGCTGATCGTGCGCATGCTGCTGGACGAATGCCAGCAGGCGGGCGTGCGGATCCGTACCGACTGCGCGGTGGAAGGCATCGAACGCGGCGCCGACGGTTTCCGCGTGCGCACCGCCCATGGGCTGTTCCACTGCGCCTCGCTGGTGATCGCCAGCGGCGGCCTGTCCATTCCCAGCATGGGCGCCAGCGGCTTCGGCTACGAGGTCGCGCGCCAGTTCGGCCACGACGTGCTGCCCACCCGCGCCGGGCTGGTGCCGCTGACCCTCAGCGGCAGACACCAGGAACGTTTCGCCGACCTCAGCGGCGTGGCGCTGCCGGTGGAAGCGCGCTGCAACGGGAAGAGTTTCCGCAACTCCATGCTGCTCACCCACCGCGGCATCAGCGGGCCGGCGATCCTGCAGATCTCCTCGTACTGGCAGCCCGGCGACGACCTGCGCCTGGACCTACTGCCCGGCCACGACGCACTGGAATGGCTGCGCGCGATGAAGCGCGAACGCGGCGCCTCGGAACTGCGCACGGTGCTGGCCGAGGTCATGCCCAAGCGGATGGCGCAGCGCCTGTGCGAACACTGGCTGCCGGACCGGCCGGTACGCCAGCTCGACGAGCCGCAGCTGAAACAGGCCGCGGCCGTACTGGCGGATTTCCCGCTGGTGGCCAGCGGCACCGAGGGCTATCGCACCGCCGAGGTGACCCTGGGCGGCGTGGATACGCGCCAGGTGTCGTCCTCGACCCTGGAGTCGCGGCAGGTGCCGGGGCTGCATTTCGTCGGCGAGGTGCTGGACGTGACCGGCTGGCTCGGCGGCTACAACTTCCAGTGGGCCTGGGCTTCGGGCCATGCGGCCGGACAGGCGGTCTGAGGCGCGCACAGGAACCGCGTCACAGGCAAGCGATCCGCGCATGGACGGCACCGCACCCATGTTGTATTAAACCCGGTCAGAGGGGAGTCCTGAATGCAGAACGGCAAAGAAACAACCCTGCGCCTGCTGATCGTCGACGACAGCGCCGAGAACGCCGAGACGATCGTCAGCGCCCTGCGCAACAGCGGCATCGCCATCCGTCCGTTCCGGCCGCAGGCGCCGGCCGAGCTGGTGGAGATCCTGTCCGGCCAGTCCATCGACCTGGTGCTTTCCACGCCCTCGCAGGTGATCCCGCAGGCCCTGCTCAGCCAGCAGATCGCCGCCAGCGGCAAGGACATCCCGACGATCCTGCTGGCCGAGCAGGTCGACGAGCAGATGCTGGTGGAGTCCGGCGCCAACGGCATCCGCGCCATCGCCCTGCGCCAGCGCCCCGAACACCTGCTGGCGGTGGTCCGCAACGAATGGACCGACCTGCAGGCGCGCCGCGGCCTGCGCCGGATCGAGGCGCAGATGCGCGAGACCGAGCGCCGCTGCGACGCGCTGATCGCCTCCTCGCGTGATCCCATCGCCTATATCCACGAAGGCATGCACATCCGCGCCAACGAGGCGTATCTGGAGATGTTCGGCTACGAATCGTTCGATGACGTGGAAGGCATCTCGCTGCTGGACATGGTCGCGCCGCAGCACGTGGAGGACTTCAAGCAGCTGCTGAAGGCACTGGGCAAGGGCGAAGCGCCGCCGCCGCAGTACGAGGTGCACGCGCGCAACCAGGACGGCGACAGTTTCCCGGCGACGATGGAATTCACCGCCGCCACCTACGAGGGCGAATCCTGCTTCCAGGTGGTGTTCCGCCGCCGCGAGGAGTTCGACCCGGAACTGGCGCGCGAGGTCGAGGAACTGCGCCAGCGCGACCAGGTCACTGGCCTGCTCAACCGCCCCACCTTCATGGTGCACCTGGAAAACGCGGTGGCGCAGGTCAGCCGCAGCGAGGGCCAGTACGGCTTCCTGCTGGTCGAACCGGACCACTATGCGCGGCTGCTGCCCGACATCGGCCTGGACTCGGCCGATGCGCTGGTCGCCGCGCTGGGCCAGCACCTGGCCGCGACGCTCGGCGAGGGGTTGTCGGTCGCGCGCTTCGGCGAACACAGCTTCGCCATCCTCGCCCAGGGCGACTACGCCCATACCGTGCGGCTGGCCGAGCGCGTGCGCGAAGCCTTCGCCTCGCACGTGTTCAGCATCGGCGCGCGCTCGGCGACGGTCACCGTCAGCATCGGCGGCGTGCAGGTCGGCGAGAAGATCGCCAGTGTCGGCCAGGTGCTGGCGCGCGCCAGCGACTGCGCCCGCGCCGCGGCCGAGCTGGGCGGCAACACGGTCAAGGTCTTCGACCCGGGCGCTGCCGACCGCGTCGAGGAAGAGCGCATCCAGCGCTGGGTGGAACTGATGCGCGGCGCGCTGGAAGGCGACGGCTTCCAGCTGCACTTCCGCCCGGTCATCAACCTCATGGGCGAGGCGATCCAGCTGTACGACGCCTCGCTGCGGCTGCGCAACAACGACGAGATGGTCGGCCCCTCGACCTTCCTGCCGATCGCCGAGGACCAGGGCCTGCTGGCGTCGATCAACCGCTGGCTGGTCGGCCATGCGATCAAGGCGCTGGGCCAGCGCCGCCGCGCCGGCCACCGTACCCACCTGATGGTGCGCATCACCCCGGATTCGTTCTCCGACCCGCAACTGCTGGCGGTGATCCGCGACGGCCTGCAGGCCGAGGGCGTGGCAGGCGACCAGCTGTGGCTGCAGGTTCCCGAAGCCAAGGTATTCACCCACCTGCGCAACGCCCAGCAGTTCCTGGCCGCCGTCTCGGCGCTGGGCTGCAAGGTCGGACTGGAGCAGTTCGGCTCGGGGCTGGATTCGTTCCAGCTGCTGGCCCATTTCCAGCCGGGCTTCCTCAAGCTGGACAGCAGCTTCAGCGCCGATCCGGTACAGGCGCGCGAACAGCTGCCCAAGACCCAGGAGATCACCCGGCGCGCGCAGTCGGAGAACATCCGCACCATCGCCGAGTTCGTTTCCGACGCAGCGACGATGAGCCTGCTCTTCAGTTCCGGCGTGGACTACGTACAGGGCGATTTCGTCGGCCCGGCCGGCCCTGAAATGAACTTCGAGTTCGGCTGATCCGGAGGCGGGCGAAACGCCGCGCTTTTCGTACTGTCGGGCATTGTCCCGATGCCATCTGCCCTGTAGCGCCGGGCATCGCCCGGCGGGTCTGACCGGTAAAGCGCCAGCGGGGCGGTGCCCCGCTCTACACGGGAA
>NZ_JASCOS010000086.1:0-15476 GCF_029959705.1 Stenotrophomonas sp. PS02297
CGGACTCCCGCCCGGAACTTCCGCCGTTGCCGCGAAGCTGGCAGCCGCAATCGGGCTCCGCTCAACCGGGAGCGGGCCGGCACCGCCGGCACGGGATGGCACCGGACCGGCTAGAGAAGACCGGCCGGATCATCGACACCGGCGGAGTGCGCGGATTCATCGACCGCGGACGCCATCGTGCCAGTGAAGACCAGTGCGGCGGACGTCGTGGCGATTGACGGAATCGCCCGGAGCGCGTGGCCGCGACCTGCGGCGATCCGGGCGGATACAGGCGCCGCAGCAGCGCACCCTCGCCTTCCACTGCGCGCCTGCGGCCCGCAGCGCCCACGCCTGGGCCTTCGTACCTGCTGACAGCAACCTGACGCATCCCGTGGCGACTGTGTCAGCGACGCCGCCGCAGACTGCTCCGCAACCGGAATTTCCCGCCAGGAGCCACAGCATGCGCATTCCTTCCACGCCCTCCCGCCGCCCGTATGGCTGGCTGTTGCCGGCACTGGCGGCACTGTTGCCTGCCACCGCCTTCGCGGGCCCCTGGGAAGTGGGAAGCACCAGCCCCAGCACCTCCAGGAAGGTCAAGGCCGAAGTCACCTGGAAGCACACCGACTCCAAGGACACCTGGGCGCGGCCGGTGCTGAAATTCGCCGCGCCGCTGGCCCGGGATCTGTCGTTCGAGGTCGCCGCCGGCTACGGCATCGTGGAAAAGTCGAATGGCGCCACGCGCAGCGGCGCGAAGGACTTCACCGGCAAGTTGAAATGGCGCTTCGTCGAGGAAGGCGATCGCCGTCCCGCGTGGCTGGTGGAGCCGAAGTTCAGCTTCGACACCGGCAGCCCCGGCATCGGCGGCGGCGTTACCACCCTCAAGACGCCGCTGCGCGCCGGCAAGCAGTTCGGCAAGCTGCGCCTGACCGCCGAGGTGTCCCATACCCACGGCTTCGCGCACGACTACGAGGACCTCGTCGGCTATGGCGCGCTGCTCGAATACGCGCCCAACCCGCGCTGGATCGTCGGCGTGGACCTGCTCAACGACCGCCCGCTGCACGATGGCGGGCGCTACCACCTGCGCGGCAACGCCGCCTTCAAGTACAAGGCCAGCAAGCGCCTCGAGCTGCAGGGGCTGCTGGGCCGCAGCGCCGAGAACCGGCGCGGCGAGCTGGCGACCAGCGCCAAGTTCGTGGCCGCCTACAAGTTCTGACCGGGGCCGCGGTTCTCCGGGCGTTCCGGGCGGGGCGGTAGAATGCCGGTCATGCAGATCGGCCCCTATACCATCGCGCCCAACGTGGTGCTCGCGCCCATGGCCGGCGTCACCGACAAGCCGTTCCGGCAGCTGTGCAAGCGGCTGGGCGCGGGCCTGGCCGCCTCGGAGATGACCATCTCCGACCCGCGCTTCTGGAACACCCGCAAGTCCCTCCACCGCATGGACCATGCCGGGGAACCGGCGCCGATCAGCGTGCAGATCGCCGGCACCGAGCCGCGGCAGCTGGCCGAAGCGGCACGTTACAACGTCGACCACGGCGCGCAGATCATCGACATCAACATGGGCTGCCCGGCCAAGAAGGTGTGCAATGCCTGGGCCGGCTCGGCGCTGATGCGCGACGAGGCGCTGGTGGCGCGCATTCTCGAAGAGGTGGTGGGCGCGGTGGCGGTACCGGTCACGCTGAAGATCCGCACCGGCTGGTGCGCGGAAGTACGCAACGCACCGGCGATCGCCCGCATCGCGCAGGCCAGCGGCGTCGCCGCGCTGGCGATCCACGGCCGCACCCGCGACCAGCACTACACCGGCACCGCCGAGTACGACACCATCGCCGCGATCAAGGCGATGCTCGACATCCCGGTGCTGGCCAATGGCGATGTGGACTCCCCGCGCAAGGCCGCGCAGGTGCTGGCCCAGACCGGCGCCGACGCGGTGATGGTCGGCCGCGCCGCGCAGGGCCGGCCATGGATCTTCCGCGAGATCGCCCACTTCCTTGCCACCGGCGAGGAACTGCCGCCGCCGTCGCTGGAAGAGATCCGCGACATCCTGCTCGGCCACCTCGCCGACCTGCATGCCTTCTACGGCGAACCGCAGGGCGTGCGCATCGCCCGCAAGCACCTTGGCTGGTATGCGAAGGACCGGCCGGAGAACGCCGCCTTCCGCGCCGTGGTCAACGCCGCCGAGAGCGCCGAGGCGCAGTCGCGCCTGACCCGCGACTACTTCGACAGCCTGATCGCCGGACAGCCGCGGGCCGCGGCCTGAGATCCGCGGAAGCGCCTCTGCAAGGCGGCGGGCTCTGTAGCGCCGGGCGGCGCCCGGCGGAGCTTGGCTGGCAATGCCCCAGCGGGGCGCTGCCCCGCTCTACAAGGCGGCGGGTTCTGTAGCGCCGGGCGGCGCCCGGCGGGGCCTGGCCGGCAATGCCGCAACGGGGCGCTGCCCCGCTCTACAAGGCGGCTGGGTTCTGTAGCGCCGGGCGGCGCCCGGCGGGGCTTGGCCGGCAATGCCCCAGCGGGGCGCTGCCCCGCTCTACAAGGTGGCGGGGTTCTGTAGCGCCGGGCGGCGCCCGGCGGGGCCTGGCCGGCAATGCCACAGCGGGGCGCTGCCCCGCTCTACAAGGCGGCGGGGTTCTGTAGCGCCGGGCCGTGCCCGGCGGCGCTTGGCTGGCAATGCCACAGCGGGGCGTTGCCCCGCTCTACAAGGCGGCGGGTTCTGTAGCGCCGGGCGGCGCCCGGCGGGGCCTGGCTGGCAATGCCGCAGCGGGGCGCTGCCCCGCTCTACAGGGGCGCCTGTAAAAAGGCCCGCCGGTGGGGACCGGCGGGCCTGGATCGGCGCGGGGGGAGGAACGCGCCGGAAGCGTCAGGCGAAGACCTTGAAGCGGGCTTCGTCTTCCATGTAGTTCTTCTCGCCGAAGCCGGCCTCGTTGGAGCCGAACGGCATCTGCGCGCGCAGCTGCCAGTTGGCGGCGATGCCCCATTCGCGGCGCACGGCCTCGTCCACCAGCGGGTTGTAGTGCTGCAGGCTGGCGCCGATGCCGGCCTCGGCCAGCGCCGTCCACACCGCGAACTGGGCGATGCCGTTGGCATGCTCGGCCCACACCGGGAAGTTGTCGGCATACAGCGGGAACTGGTCCTGCAGCCCCTTGGTCACGTCCACATCGTTGAAGAACAGCACCGTGCCGGCGCCGGCGGCGAAGCTGTCCAGCTTGCCTTCTGTCGCGGCGAAGGCCTCGGCCGGCACGATCTGGCGCAGCGCGTCCTTGGCCAGCTCCCAGAACTTCACGCTCTGCGCGCCATGCAGGATCAGCGCGCGGGTGGGCTGCGAGTTGAACGCCGACGGCGCCTCGCGCACGGCATGCTTGATCAGGTCGGTGGCCTGGTCCTGGCCGATGGGCAGGTTGCGGCCGAGCGCGTACTGGGAACGGCGCTGCTTGTACAGGGCGATGGCTTGGCTGTTCATGATGACTCCGGAAGGAAGGAAAGCCGGCAAGCGGCCATTCGTGGAATGGGCGCCAGTGTAATTGCCATCAAATTCAGAACAAATATCAGATAAATCACTATTTGTTCCAAATTCAAAACAATAGCCCTTCCCTTCGGAATCTGCCCTATCCGCCAGCCATCACCTCCACGGGAGCTTCGTCGTCATCGTTCCATATACGGTGCCAGACACGCGCGAGCCGCTGTTTCAGCAAGGCGCGGCCGCCAGCCTCGCGGTACACCGGGCGCAGCTGCCGCGGCGGGATCGCCCGCCAGCCGCCGCCGTCCTCCCGGGCCACGGCGAAGCTGAAGTTGTAGTCCGGCTCCAGGCCCATGCGCAGGTCGCTGAGCACCAGCTCGCCCTCCACCACCTGAGCGCGCATGAAACCGCGGTTGAACCACTGCAGCCGCGCCACCGCCGGGATCGGCGCCGCCTGCCGCAGCGCCTGCACGTTGGAGGGATGGCCGCTGAAATGCATCGGCCCGTGGTCGGCCCACAGCGAGCGGTCGCCGACCACATAGCCCTGCGGCGTCATCGCCACCACCCGCCACAGCAGCGTGTTGAACGGCATCGGCACCGAGAACCGCGGCGCATCGCCCAGCCCCATCGCCGCCAGCGAGCGGTCGGCCTCGCGCTCGACCATGCCCTTGGCCAGCAGCGACCAGCCCAGGTAGCCGCAGCTCAGCGCCAGCCCTGCGACCAGCGCGCGCTGCGCCAGCGGCCGTGCCCTGGCGAACCAGGCCACCGCGCAGGCCAGGCCCAGCCAGACCGTATACAGCGGGTCGATGATGAACACGCTCGACCACATCGTCGGAGGCGGCATCAACGGCCACCACAGCTGCGTGCCGTAAACGGTGAAGGCATCCAGCAGCGGGTGGGTGACCAGCGCCAGCACCATCGCCCACCACCAGCGCGCCGGCGCCGCCGCCACCCGGCCATGGCCGAAGCGCCGGTACAGCCACCAGATCAGCGTGCCCAGCAGCGGCAGCACGAACAGCGAGTGGCTGAAGCTGCGGTGCACCGTCATCAGGCTGACCGGGTCGCGGGTGAAGGCGACGACCAGCAGCCCGTCGAGGTCGGGCAAGGTGCCCAGCGCAGCACCGGCGAGCAGGGCCGCGCGGCGATGGCCGGCAGGCGCAATGGCGGCGGCGACCGCGCCGCCCAGGACGATCTGGCTGAGGGAATCCATGCCCGCATTATGCCGGCCGACCCGGCCCCGCTCGCGCAGGAGCGGCGCCAGCCGCGCAGAAGCCTTCCGGCAAACCCCAGGCGCCCGCTGCATGCGGACATGCAGGCCCGCACACCGCCCTTACGGTTGCCGCGGGCGGAACCGCCACAGCGCCAGCGCGGTGTACAGCGCTGCCAGCAGCAGCAGATTGAGCAGTTCCGCGCTCACCTCGGGCACCCGCGCCCCCATCTGCTGGGTGCGCACGATGGCGTTGATGCCGGCCGTGGTCGGCAGCAGCCTGGCCAGCGCCACCAGCGCCGGCGGCGAGGCCAGCGCGGGCCACGACAGGTTGGACAGGAAGAACAGCGGGATCGAAACCGCGGTGACGTACTGGAACGCACGCTCGCGGGTGGTGAAGAAACTGCCGACGAACAGCCCGAACGGCACCGTCGCCAGCGCGAACAGCAGCACCGCCAGCAACAGGCCCGGCACGTTGCCGCCGCGCGGATAGTCCTGCGCCCAGGCGGTGAAACCGGCGTAGTACAGCAGCCCGCATATCGCCACCAGCGCGAACGCCGCCGCCATGCCCAGCAGCACCGGCGGCGCGAAATGCAGGCGCCGGCCCCGTTGCGCGCGGCGGCTGCCCAGCAGCACGCCGATGCCCAGCAGCAGGGTCTGGTGCACGATCAGTTCGGCCACGCCCGGCACCACGCTGCTGCCGTAGCCCTCGCGGGTGTTGTACAGCGGCCGCTGCACCAGTTCGAGCGGCGCGGCCTGCGGCGGCCCCATGAAGGCGGCCTGGCGCACGGCCTGCCCGCGGGCGAAGGCGGTGATGCCCTCGGCCAGGCCATTGAGGATGGCGCTGGCGCGGCTCAGGTAGGCGCCATTGCCCAGCAGCACCAGCTGGCCGCTGCCGCCGCGCAGGATGTCGCGCTCCAGCCGCGCCGGGATCAGCACGATGCCGTCGACCTGCCCGGCTTCCAGCTGCGCGCGCGCCTGCGCCAGGTCCGTCGGCTGCGCCACCACCCGCACCGCGCGCAGCGCGTCGATATGCCGGACCAGTTCGCGGCTGGTGGCGCTGCGGTCGGCATCGACCACCGCGATCGGCAGGTCGCTGGCCACCTGGTGGCGATAGGCGGCCGGATAGAAGAACGAGTACAGCAGGATCGCGCCGATCATCACCGCGCGTGCCGAGGAATCGGCGAACACCGCCTGCAGGGTCGCGCGGAAAGTGGCGGCGATGCGCCTCATGCCGGCACCGGCTCCGCACCGGCCTCCCGACGCGCGGCCCGCACCAGCAGCAGCGCGCCGAGGCCCCCGGCCACCGCCGCCATCAGCAGCAGCGTGCCCAGCGGTCGCAGCGACAGCGCCCACGGCGCGCCCATGAACAACTGCTGCATCTGCACCTGCACATAGGCGGTGAGCGGCAGCAGCGCGTTCCAGACGCGGGTGAACAGCGGCGCCTCGACCACCGGGAAAGTAGCGCCGGAGAACGCCAGCGCGGTGCCGATGCTCAATCCCACCAGCGACAGGCCGGTGCCCATGTCGCGGGTGATGGCGATGAACAGCAGCGCGAAGCAGCAGCAGGCCAGGTAGAACAATGGCTGCGCCAGCAACAGCAGCCACAGGCTGCCGGCCACGCCGTCGCCGCGCACGTACGCCACGTACAGCACGCCCAGCGCGCCATACAGCGAGAACAGCGCCAAGTACGGCGCCAGCTTGCCGGCGATGGCCGCCCAGGGTCGCTCGCCCAGCCATGCGGTCAACAGGCCGTCGCGGCGTTCGCGGCCGAAGGCGCCGCCGGCGGCCAGCGCGGCGAGCAGCGACAGCACCGCGGGAAAGACCAGCGGCAGCAGGAACAGTTCATAGCTGCGCGCCGGGTTGTGCAGCACCGTGGCCTGCACCGTCACCGGCGCCGCGCGCAGCCGCGCCGGCCCCACCTGCCGGCCGATACGCTCGCGCAGCATGCGCGCGTTGAACGCGCCCACCGCGTCGGCGATGTCGCGCGCCGCCGACTGCCCGGTGGCCATGTAGGTGGCGTTGTAGAACGCATACACCGGCGCGGCCTCGCCGCGCAGCGCGCGCCGGCTCATGTCGCGCGGCACCAGCACGATGGCGAACACCTCCAGCGCGCGCAGCTGCGCCTGCGCCTGCTGCAGCGATGCCGGCTGGCTGGCGATCGCCACGCCCGGGCTGGCGTCGATGGCGCGCGCCAGCGCGCGGCTGTCCGGGCTGCCGTCCAGGTCCACCAGCGCCACCGGCACCTGTCGCAGCACGGAACTGGAGAACAGCCACATCATCAGCGCCATCAGCAGCAGCGGCATCAGCGTGACCAGCGCCAGTTCCCAGCGGTCCGCGCGCCAATGGCGCAGTTCGCGCCGCAGCGAAGCGATGAAGGCGGCGGCCGTGCCCGGCGTCAGCCCTGCGGCCATGCGAACAGCACGCTCATGCCCGGGCGGAAGCCGTCGATGGGCTGCTGCGGCCGCGCCCGCACCTCGAAGCTGCGCACGTCGTAGCCGGAGGACTGGCGGGTGCTGCGCCAGGTGGCGTAGTCGCCGGCCGGATTGATGAAGTAGACCTCGAAGCCGGCGCTGCGCCCGCCCAGCGCCGGAATCGTGCCCTGCAGCCTGGCGCCGGGCTTGAGCCCGTGCAGCTGGTCCTCGCGCAGGGTCAGCGCCACCCACATGCGGTCGATGTCGACCAGGGTGAATACCGGGTAGCCGGCCGGCACCAGTTCGCCGATGTCGGACATCCGCTTGCCGACTTCGCCGGCCAGCGGCGCGCGGCCCACCGTCTCCTGCCGCGCGGCGTCGACCTCGGCCTTGGCGCCCTCGGCCTGCCGCACCTGCGCCAGCGCCGCGGCCTTGTCCTGCTGTCGCGTGCCGGCCAGCGCCTGGTCGTACTGCGCCCGCGCCGCGCGCGCCAGTTCCTCCGAGCTGCGCGCCTGCGCACGCGCCTCGTCGCGCTTCTGCCGTGTCACCACGCCTTCGCCGAACAGGTTGTCCACGCGGCGGAAGGTGGCGGTGGCCAGTTCGGCGCCGGCCACGGCGCGTTTCCAGTTGGCCTCGGCCGCGCGGATGTCCTCGCTGCGCGCACCTTCCTCGGCCTTGTCCGCCACCGCCTGCGCGGCCGCCACCACGGCATCGGCCTGGCGCTCCTTGGCGGCGACTTCCGGGCTGTCCAGTTCGAACAGCACCTGCCCGGCCGCGACCCGCTCGCCCTCGCGCACATGCAGCTTCTGCAGGCGCGCGGTGACCTTGGCGGCGACGTTGACGCTGTCCGCGTCGGCCATGCCCTGCACCTGGTCGGCCGGCGTGCGCAGGCCCAGCCACAGGCCGAGCGCGACCAGCGCCAGCAGCAGGCCGCCTGCGATGGCGAAGACGCGGCGATGCCGCGGGCTGGCGCCCTGTCCCAGTGAATCGCTCATTCCAGCACCTTGTCCGCACGCCGGCGGTAGTCGTCGAACCGCTCCATCTGCCCGCTTACTTCCAGCAGCTGCGCCAGGGCCACGTCGAACTGGTAGGCGGCCTGCGCCCGTTCCACCCGTGCGCCGCCCAGCGCCAGGCGCGCATCGATCACGTCCAGCGAGGTGGCCTGCCCTTCGCGGAAGGACAGTTCCTGCAGGCGCAGGTTCTCCTCGGCCTGGGCGATGCTGCTGTCCAGCAGCCGGAACTGGCTGCGCGCGGTGTCCAGCTCGTTCCAGGCCTTGCCCACGCCGAGCCGCAGCTGGTTCTCCGCCTCGCCCAGGCCCGACTGCACCTGTTCCAGCTGCGCGCGCGCGGCGCTGACCTGCAGTGGCCGCGCCGTCGGCGACAGGAAGGTGTAGCGCAGGCCGATGCCGAATGCCCAGTCGGCGTCGGTCAGCAGCGCGTCGCGACGGTGCAGGTCGTACTGCCCGAACAGGTAGACCTGCGGCTTGAGCTTGGCCTGCTGCACGCGCACGCCCTGCTCGGCCTGCGCAGTGAGCGCGCGCAGGCGTTCGATCTGCGGGTGGCGCTGCAGCGCGCTGCGCTCGAAGTCGGCGCGCGCGCCCAGCGGCGCATCGATCACGAACAGCGGCGAGGCGGTACCGACCGTGCCGCCGCTGCGCAGCAGCGTGGCCAGCGCCTGCTGCAGGGTGGCCAGGTCGTTGACCGCCTTCTGGTAGTCGCGCTCGGCCTTGTCGCGGGCGACATTGGCCTGCAGGCGCTGGGCGCGGCTGGCGAAGCCTTCGCGTTCGAGCTTGAGCGCATCGTCCAGGTGCCGCTGCAGGCCATCTCGCACCTCGCGCCGCACCTGCACCGCCTGCGCGGCCAGCTGCTGGCCGAAATAGGCCTGCACCAGCTGCAGCGCCAGCGACTGCCGCTGCGCCTCGCGCTCGGCCTGGGCCTGCGCGGTGGCCGCCTGCGCCGCCTGCTGCGCGGCCGGGATCAGCCCGCCGCTGTACAGCGGCACGCTGGCGGTGACGATCGGACGGGTGCGCCAGTCGCGCTCGGCGAACTGCAGCGGCGATTCGATGCCGAACGCCTCGGCCACCGGCGCCAGCGAGCCCAGCGGCAGGTTCAGGGTCTTCTGGAACTGCATGCGGCGCACGTCGGCGGTGATTTCCGGCAGCCGCAGGTAGCGGGTGGCGTCCTGCAGGTCCTGCTTGTTGCGCACGCCCGCCTGGGCCGCGGCGAGCGCGTCGGATACCTGTTCCAGGCGCTCGCGCGCCTGCTCGAAACTCAGTACCGGCGCGTCATCGGCGGCGGCGACTGCCGCCAGCAGCAGGCCCGCTGCAAACTGCCCGGCCCGCAGTGCATGTCTCGTCCTCGGCCGCTTGCCCACCACCCGGATGCTCCCTTCCCCATACCGGGCCAGCATAGCCGGCCGGTCCGTGAGGAAGAAGCATGCGCGGGCGCTTCAGGCGGCCTGCGCCAGCGAGGCGCGCGGCGGCAGCCACGCCAGGCTGCGGCCGGCGTGGTCGAGCAGGCGCAGGCTGCCGTCCTGGTCCTCGGCCAGTGCGGTGAGGCTTTCGACCCAGTCGCCGTCGTTGGCGTAGACCAGCCCGTCGCGCTCGACCAGCGCGGCGCGATGGATGTGGCCGCAGACGATGCCGTCCAGCCCGCGGCGGCGGACATCGGCCAGCCCGGCCTGCACGAAGCGCTCGATATAGCGCTCGGCCGCCGCGCTGCGCCGCTTGAGGAACTCGGACAGCGACCAGTAGCGCAGGCCCAGACGCCGACGCAGCGCGTTGAGCAGGCGGTTGCCGGTGAGGATGCGGTAGTACAGCCAGTCGCCGAAGCGCTCCTGCAGTCCGCCGAAATGGGTAATGCCGTCGTAGTCGTCGCCGTGCACCACCAGCAGGCGGCGGCCGTCGGCGGTGACATGGATCGCACGCCGCCGCACCTGCATCGCCGGCAGCATCAGTCCGCAGGTGCGGCGCAGCGGCGCGTCGTGGTTGCCGGGGATGTAGATGATCTCGGTGCCGGCGCGGCGCAGCGCATGCAGCGCCTCGATCACCTCGTTGTGCGCCTGCTCCCAGCTGGCGCGCTTGTGCGCCAGCCACCACAGGTCGACGATGTCGCCCACCAGGTACAGCCGCTCGCAGCGCAGCAGCGACAGGAAGCGCGCCAGTTCGGCGGCATGGCAATGGCGCGCGCCCAGGTGCGTGTCGGAGATGAACACCGCGCGCCGGTGCGGCAGCAGCAGCGCCGGCGCGCTCATGCCACCGCTCCTGCATCGCGCAGGTAGCGCTTGCGCTTCTTCGGCCGGATCGCCTGCAGGTCCACCTCGATCAGCCCGTCGATGGAATCGCTGAAGTCCGGATCCACGCCGAACGCCAGGAAGCGCGCGCCGCCCGGCTCGCACAGGTCGGTGTACTGGCGGTAGAGCGTCGGCACGCTGGTCCCCGACGTGGCCAGGTTGGCCTTGAGCACCTCGAACGCGGCCTCGGCATCCAGGTCACCGAAGCATGGCGGCGCTGCGAAGTACTGGAACGGCCGGTTCGACTCGGCCAGGCCGGGGCCGCCGCCGTAGTAGCGCTGGTAGTAGGCCACCAGCTGCTCGCGCGCCTCGCGCGGCAGCGCCGCGCTGATCGACACCGCGCCGAACAGGTAGCGGATGCCCGGCTGGCACTGCAGGTAGGCGCCGATGCCCTGCCACAGATAGTCCAGGCTGCGGCTGCCCCAGTAGTCGGGCACGACGAAGCTGCGGCCCAGCTCCATGCCCTCGGCGATGCGGGTGATGGCGTCGTCCGAGTAGCGGAACAGCGCGGCGGTGTAGAGCCCGGCCAGCCCGCTGCGCGCCAGCGCCTGGGCGCCGCGCATGATGCGGTAGGCGCCGGCGATGCGCTGCTGCGCCGCGTCCCAGACCACGATGTGCTGGTACAGCGGGTCGAAATCGTCCAGGTCGCGGCTGCGCCCGGTGCCCTCGCCGACCCGGCGGAAGGTCAGTTCGCGCAGTCGCCCCAGTTCCAGCAGCAGCGGCGAACCGGCGGCGCAGCGCGCCAGCCGGATCTGCTTGCCGTCGCCGGTCTGCCCGAGCAGTTCGGCGGCCTCGATCTCCGCCGCCACCTGCTCCACCGCGACCGGCGCGGCCAGCGGTTCCAGCCCGCCGCCCACGGCGTCGGCCTGCGCGGCCTCGCGGCCCAGCGCGTACAACGCGCGCCGCACTGCCTCCAGCTGCAGCGCCGGGTCAAGTTCTGGATCCAGGCGCATCGCCTGCCCCACCTGCAGCCGCAACGGTCGGCCGCCGCGGGCGAACATCTCGCGCGCCAGCAGGGCGGTGCCGGCCGGCTTGAACAGGGTCGAGGCGCCGTAGAACAGCGCCGAGTTGCGCGCCTGCACCCGCACCGGCAGCACCGGCGTCCGGGTGGCGTTGGCGAAGCGGACGAAGCCGCGGTTCCAGCGCCCGTCGCGGATGCCGCGCAGCGACAGCCGCGAGACCTCGCCGGCCGGGAACACGATCACGCACTGCTCGGCCGCCAGCGCCTGTTCCACCGCCTGCAGGCTGGCGCGCTGCGCGCGGCCGCCGAGGATGCGCACCGGCAGCAGCAGTTCGCGCAGCGGTTCCAGGCCCGCCAGCAGGTCGTTGGCGACGATGCGCACGTCACGCCGCACCTTGCCCACCGCATCCAGCAGCGCCAGCGCATCGAGCGCGCCGGAGGGATGATTGGCCACGATCAGCAGGCGCCCGCTGGCGGGAATCCGCGCCAACGACGTGACCTCCACCTCATAGCGGCTGCCCAGGAAATCCAGCGCCGCGCCGACGAAGGCGAAGCCATGGCGGTCGCCGTTGCCGCGCAGAAATTCCTGTATCCGGTCCAGCCGCGACCAGCGCCCCACCGTGCGCAGCAGTGGCCGCGCCAGGCGGCCGCGCGGGCCGTGGAACCAATCGGGATAGCGCTGCTGCAAGCGTTGTTCGATCTGGTGCATGACGGTTGTCCGACGGCCCGGTTGGCCGGCAGCCTGCCTCCGGCACACGGCAATGCGGTTGCGGTTTTGCGGCAGTTCCGTGACGCCCGGGCGCGGCGCGCCGGCACGGCCGAACGCGTGAACCGGTTTATTAACCGGATGGCAACGACCCCACCTGCACTATTCCGGGGGCGCCAAGGCCGTGTATCATTCGCGGCTATCTTTTCATCCGCATACAGGGATACAAGCTCATGTCCAGCTATCTCTTCACTTCCGAGTCGGTCTCCGAAGGCCATCCGGACAAGATCGCCGACCAGATTTCCGATGCGGTGCTGGACGCGATCCTTACCCAGGACAAGCGCGCCCGCGTCGCCTGCGAAACCCTGGTCAAGACCGGCGCGGCCATCGTCGCCGGCGAAGTCACCACCTCGGCGTGGGTCGACATCGAGGAGCTGACCCGCAACGTCATCAACTCGATCGGCTACGACAACTCCAACGTCGGCTTCGACGGCCACACCTGCGCGATCATCAACATGCTCGGCAAGCAGTCGCCGGACATCGCCGCCGGCGTGGACGGCACCGACAAGAAGGCCAAGAAGCCGGAAGAACAGGGCGCGGGCGACCAGGGCCTGATGTTCGGCTATGCCTGCAACGAAGCCCCGGAATTCATGCCGGCGCCGATCTACTACTCGCACCGCCTGGTCGAGCAGCAGGCCAAGGTCCGCAAGAAGAAGAACTCGCCGCTGCCGTGGCTGCGCCCGGACGCCAAGAGCCAGGTGACCCTGCGCTACGGCCAGGACGGCAGGATCGAAGGTCTTGATGCCGTGGTGCTGTCGACCCAGCACGACCCGGGCGTGAAGCAGAAGGACCTGATCGAGGCCGTGCGCGAGCACATCCTCAAGCCGGTGCTGCCGAAGGCATGGCTGGACAAGCTGCCGAAGAACAAGGTGCACATCAACCCGACCGGCATCTTCGTGATCGGCGGCCCGGTGGGCGATTGCGGCCTGACCGGCCGCAAGATCATCGTCGACACCTATGGCGGCATGGCCCGCCACGGTGGTGGCGCGTTCTCCGGCAAGGACCCGTCCAAGGTCGACCGTTCGGCTGCCTATGCGGCCCGTTACGTCGCCAAGAACGTGGTTGCCGCCGGCCTGGCCGACAAGTGCGAAGTGCAGGTCTCCTACGCCATCGGCGTGGCCGAGCCGACCTCGATCTCGGTCACCACCTTCGGCACCGGCAAGATCCCGGACGCACAGATCGAGAAGCTGATCCGTGCGCACTTCGACCTGCGCCCGTACGGCATCATCAAGATGCTCGACCTGATCCACCCGATGTACCAGCAGACCGCTGCTTACGGCCACTTCGGCCGCAAGCCGAAGGAGTTCTCGTACGTCGACGGCGACGGCAAGACCCAGAACGCCACGGCGTTCTCGTGGGAGAAGACCGACCGCGCCGAAGCGCTGCGCAAGGCCGCCAAGCTCAAGTAAGGCCCGCAAGGCACCGCATCACCGGAAAGGCCGCCCGCAGGGGCGGCCTTTCCGTTTGCGCCCGCGCCGGCTTCCCGCATTCGCCACCGGTAGAGCGGGGCAACGCCTCGCTGGAGCATTACCGGCAAAGCCCCGCCGGGCACCGCCCGGCGCTACGGAACCCCACCATCATGTAGAGCGGGGCAACGCCCCGCTGGGGCACTACCAGCAAAGCCCCGCCACGCGCCACCCGGCGCTACGCAGCAGCGCACGAATCCAGGCATCTCCGGCTACCGCCATCCACGACGCTGGGGTAGCCTGCGGCTCCCTTCACCGCGGCAGCCGCCATGTCCATCACGCCCACGCCCCACCAGTTGTCGATGACCGTGCTGATGTCGCCGGAAATGGCCAATTTTTCCGGCAAGGTGCACGGCGGCGCGGTGCTGCGCCTGCTCGACCAGGTCGCCTATGCCTGCGCCAGCCGCTATGCCGGCAACTACGTGGTCACCCTGTCGGTGGACCAGGTCACGTTCCGCCAGCCGATCGCGGTGGGGGAACTGGTCACCTTCCTGGCCTCGGTGAACTACACCGGCACCTCGTCGATGGAGGTGGGCATCAAGGTGGTGGCCGAGGACATCCGCAAGGGCAGCGTGCGCCACGCCAACAGCTGCTTCTTCACCATGGTCGCGGTGGACGACGAGGGCAAGCCGACCCCGGTGCCGCCGCTGCAGCCGCAGACCGGCGACGAGAAGCGCCGCTATGCCGCCGCGCAGATCCGCCGGCAGCTGCGGCAGGAGATGGAGCAGCGCCACCTGGAACTGCTCAGGAGCCCCCCCTCCTCCACGCCGGGCCAGGGCTAACGCCCCGGCCCATAGGCGCCAGGCCCCGGCCTAGTCCCAGCGCCCCTTCAGCGCCAGCAGCGAGGCTTCGCGCACGCTGCGCAGGCTGGCATTGAGGGTGCCCGGGTCGCGTGCGATCAGCGGGTCGAGGAAGCGGGCGCGGAGGTCGCGCATGCCCGCTTCGTCGCGCAGGTTGAACAGGGCGACATAAAGCCGGTTCGCGCTTTCGATGGTGTTGCCATCGACCATGCCGCGGGTACGCGCGCGGATCTCCAGCGCCCGCGCGTGGGCGTCGCGCGAAGCCTCCCAGTTGCCGGTGTTGCGCTCGATGCGCCCGATCAGGTCGTAGGTGGCGGTCACGAACGGGTGTTCCGGCCCCAGCTGCCGGCCCATCGGCGGCAGCACCGCCTGCGCCAGCCGCCGCGCCTCGTCCTGGCGCTCCGGCAGGTAGCTCAACAGACTGGCCAGGCTGCCCTGCGCGAACAGGGTTTCGCTGTGGTCCGGCCCGAGTACCCGCTGGCAATCGGCCAGCAGCTGGCGCTGCAGCGCGATCGCCTCGAGCGTGCGCTCCTGCTTGGACAGCAGGCGGACCTTGGCCACGATGAACTGCCGCGTGGCCGGGTGTTCGATGCCGAGAATCCGCCCCTGCGCCTGCAGCAGATGGTCGAGCAGGGCTTCGGCCCCGGCAAAGGTTTCCGGCGAATCGGCCAGCCGCACCAGGCTGCCGGCGGCGATGCCCCAGGCCTTGAGCGTGTCCGGGTGCTCGGCGCCGAGCCGGCGTTCGCGCACTTCGGCCACCTGCCGGGCGAGCGCGGCGGACTGCTCGTAGTCGTTGTGGGCGAAGGCCAGTTCGGCCAGCGTGTCCATGGCCGCCAGCGTACGGTTGGACTCCGGGCCGAAGCGGGAGCGGTACAGCGGCAGCAGCGCGTCCATCTCGGCGCTGCCCGCGTCGCGCTGCCCGAGCTTGTCCAGCGTGTGCGCGTAGTCGCCGCGCAGCAGCAGCAGGGCTTCGTCGTCGGCGGGCAGGGCCGCCATCCACGCCTTGCGCAGCGCCGACTGGCGGGCCAACGCCGCCTGCAGTTCGCCGCGCGCCGCCTGTGTCCGCGCGGCGCCGGCCTCGGCGGCGCGGCGCTGCGGGTCCAGCGCCGGCAATGCGCGCGTCGCCGCCAGCGCCGGGTCGGTGGC
>NZ_JASCOS010000087.1:0-15253 GCF_029959705.1 Stenotrophomonas sp. PS02297
GGCTTCAGCCGCGATGGGGCTTTGCCGGTAGAGCCCTTCGCGGCTGAAGCCGCTCCTACGGGTAATGCCTACTTACCTGCGGGCGCTGAGGATCGGCGTCAGGTAGTCGGTCGTGCCCTCGATGCGCTGCAGCGACGGGTAGCGCAGGCCGCCGTGGTAGTCGATGCTCAGGGTGCGGTACACGTCCATGTCCTTGACCAGCAGGCGGATCGGCTGCCTGCCGTCCTTGGCCGCGCGCACCGCTTCCTCCAGTTCGTCGGCGCTGTACTGCAGGTCGTTGACCGCCAGTACCTGCATGCCGCTGCCGAAGCCGGCGTTGAAGGCGGGGCCGTCCCAGCGCACTTCGCCGATGCGGCCGCCGCTGTCCAGCGACATGCCCAGCGAGTAGATGAAGCTGGCGCCGCGGCCCTTCATCATCGACTTGTAATAGGCGCTGGGCTTTTCGCTGTAGACCAGCTTCCAGCCGGACGCCTCGATGCCGCCGGTGAGGCTGGCGCGGTGCTCGACGCGGTCGCGCAGGAACTGCGTCCAGTCACCGGTGGGCTGCACCTGTTCCAGGGTCGCGGCGACGTCTTCGAAGGTATAGGTGTCCGGACGTTCCCACTGGCCGTCGTTGACGCCGAAAAAGGCTTTGGCGAAGTCGTCCAGGCTGCGCTTGCCCTTGCTCAGGCTGCGGATGCGCACGTCCGCTTCCAGCCACAGCATCTGCCCGCCCTGGTAGTAGTCCTCGCTCATCTGGTAGCCGCGGTAGGGCTTGGGCTTGCGCCGCGCGATCACCGGGTCGTTGGTGGTGTCGCCCAGCGAGCGCCACGCCAGGCCGGGACGGTTGTCGGCGTAGGTGGCCGCGACCTGCGCCAACGCATCGCGCGAGGCGTCCATCGGGCGGATGCCGGAACGCGCGGTCAGCACGTTGCCCCAGTACTGGGTCTGGCCCTCGTACACCCACAGCAGGCTGCCCTGCATCGGCACGTTGTAGTGCAGCGTGGCCAGGTCGGCCGGGCGCCGGTACTTGCCGTCCCAGGAATGGGTGTACTCGTGGCCGAGCAGGTCGCTGCTGCCGACCTTGGCATCCCAGCCGCTGAAGTAGTCGCGGTCCTCGCTGTTCTCGCTGGAGCGCTGGTGCTCCAGACCGATGCCGCCGAGCTGGCTGGTCACCGCGAACAGGAAGTCGTAGTGGTTGTAGTGCTCGGCGCCGTACAGCCTGCGCGCCTGCGTCACCAGCGCGCGGTGCTGTTCGATGTGCTCGGGCTTGGCTTCCAGGTCCTTGGCACGGTCGGCGAACACGTTCAGGCGCACCGGGCGGGTGCCGGCCGGGGCCAGGTCGAAGGTCTTGTGGTAGCGGCCGGCGAACACCGGCGAGTCCACCAGGATTTCCAGGTTGGTCGGCGCGTAGTGCACGGTATCGCCGTCGCGGCGCTCCACGTCCAGCGCGCTGGCCGCTTCCCAGCCCTGCGGGTAGCGGGCGCTGGCGCGGTAGGTGATGGCGTGCGCGGCGTGGCCGGCCGGGTACAGCACCATCGCGATCCACTGCAGGTTGAGCATGTTCGGCGTCATCACCGTGCGCCCCTGCGCCGAATCGGTGGGACTGAGGAACTGGTAGTCCATGCGCAGCTCGCTCACGCCGGCCGGCACCTGCACGTTGAAGGTGAAGACATCGAGCGGGTCGCGCGTCCATTCCAGGCGCTGGCCGTTGCCGGTCACGACCAGCCCGGCCAGCTTCTCGATCGCGCCGCTGGCGGCATGGTTGCCAGGCAGCCATGCCGGGTAGTGGAAGCGCTGCAGGCCGGGCTGCACCGGCACCGTCTGGCGGATTTTGAACACCCGCTGGCCCAGGTCGGTGGCATCCACGTCCAAGGTGATCGTGCCCGGGTAGGCCGCTTCGCTGATGGCGACGCCGCGTGCGTCGGTATTCGGCACGTCGGGGGCGGCATGCGCCAGGCCCATGGCGGCCATCAGCGCCAGTCCCAGCATGGCGGGGCGGATTGCGTGCATCGGCGGATCTCTCGTCGGTTCGGATCCGTCGATGATCGCCGGATCCGGCCGACGCCGCACGGGTCGTTCGGCATGTGTCCGGAACGACGCAACCTGGCCCCGAGCCGGATCTACCCCCTCATCCGGCACGCGTCGTGCGGACAGGGGAAAACCGGCTCCGGCCCCGTTCTAGGCTCAGGTCCGCACGAAGATCTCCACGCGCCGGTTGAGCTGGCGGCCGCCGGGGTTGTCCCTGCCATCCACCGTGTTGGGCGCCACCGGCTGCGACTCGCCATAGCCGCGGGCGCTGGCGTCCTGCGCCACGCCGCGCTGGCGCAATGCCGCCACTACCGCCAGTGCACGGCGTTCGGACAGGTCCTGGTTGTAGTCGTCGCTGCCCTTGGCGTCGGTATGGCCGCGGATTTCCATCGCGCTGCCCGGCACCTTTCCCAGCGCGGTGGCCAGCACGTCCAGCATCTTGCCCGCGTCGGCCCGCACCTGCGCCTTGTCGAAATCGAACAGCACCTTGTCGCTGAGGGTGACGACGAAGCCGCATGGCGCGCCGGAGGGCCTGAATTTGTCCAGCGGCGGGAAGCGCCCGGCCGGCGGCAGCGGCGGCAGCGGCGCCATGCGCACCTCGCGCGCGACCGCGCCCACGGTGCCGGTGCCGTCGCCGCGGTTCTCGGCGATGCCTTCGGGCCCGCCGATCCAGCGCCCCGAACCATCGGCGCGCACCTCGATGCTGCCTTCCTCGCCCACCCACCGGCCCGAGCCGTCGCCGTGGTTCTCGATGCTGCCGAAGTCGCCCACCCAGCTGCCACCGCCCTTGCCGTCCAGCGCGATATGGCCGAACTCGCCGACATAGGTGCCCGAGCCATCGGCCTTCACCTCGAAGGTGCTGGCGCCGTTGACGATGCGGCCACTGCCGTCGGGGTTGACCTGCACCACGTCCTCATCGGTCACCGCCAGGCCGCTGCCGTCGCTGGCGACCTCGAACACGCCTTCCTTGCCGATGCGCCGCAGGTTGCCGGCGGCATCGACATTGGTGAAGCCGCTCTCGTTGACCAGGCCGCCATCGGTGGCGCAGTTGGCCGGGCGCACGCTGATGCCGGCCACCGGGTCGATCAGCGCCTGCATCGAGGCTTCCAGCTGTTTCTGCGCCGGGCCGCTGCCGACGAGGCTGGGCACCATGATCGGCGGGATCGCCGGGAACTCGAAGCCGCCATCGGCCAAGGACGCTTCATCCGGTTTCGTCGCCCCCGCCGCCGACGCGGCCGCTTCCTGTTGCGTGGATGCCGGTGGCGATGGCGGGCTGCATGCCGACGCCAGCAGGGCCAGGCAGGCCAGCGACAGGTTCTTCAGGCGCATGCGGCAACTCCTCGGGATCTCGGCATACTTTCGGCGAAAACACATTCAAGTCCCGTGACTGGCGGCCTCAGGCTTCGTCCAGCGCGGCGAAGCTCCCGGCCAGGTGATCGAGGAACAGGCGCACCGAGGGCAGCAGGCCGCGCCGCGACGGGAATACCGCGTGCACGATCTCCTTCGGCGGCGCCCAGTCCGGCGCCACCCGCAGCAGGCGTCCGTCCTGCAGCGCGTCGCGCACCACCATCGCCGGCAGCTGCGCCACGCCCACCCCGGCCAGCGCGGCCTCGCGCAGCGCCGCCATGCCGCGGGTGACCAGCCGCGGCGCATGCGGCACATCGGCCACCGCACCATCCGGCCCCAGCAGATGCCAGGCGTGCTCGCCCTGCGGCACGCCCAGCGCCATGCTCGGCAGCAACGGCAGGTCGGCCGGGCCGTGCACCGGGCCATGGCGTTCCAGCAGCGCCGGCGCCGCCACCAGGCACTGCGTGCGCTCGGCCAGCACCTTCAGCACCAGGTCGCTGTCTTCCAGCGGCGGCGGCCGCACGCGGATGGCCAGGTCGAAGCCTTCGGCGATCACGTCCACGCGCCGGTCGGTGGCCTCCAGATGCACCTGCACGTCCGGGCATCCGGCCATGAAGCCAGCCACCATCGCCGCGACGCGGAACTCCAGCAGCATCGTCGGGCAACTCAGGCGCACGATGCCGCGCGGCGAGGAACGGGTCATCTCGATGGATTCGGCCGCCGCCTCGGCCTCGACCAGCATCGCCCGGCAATGCGCGTAGAACGTCTGCCCGACCTCGGTCACCGAGAAGTGCCGGGTCGAACGCTGGATCAACCGCACCCCCAGCCGTTCCTCCAGCAGCGCGATGCGCCGGCTCAGCTTGGACTTGGGCTCGCCCAGCGCGCGTCCGGCCGGGGCGAAGCCGCCGTGCTCGACCACCTTGGCGAAGTAGTAGAGGTCGTTCAGGTCCTGCATCGCAGGCATCCATCGTTCACCAGATGGGACTATGAGACCACTTTTCGCCGGCTACCGGGTGCAGCGTTCCACGCCTATCGTTTGCCCATCGCCGGCGCCCCCCGCGCCGCCCAAGGAGCAGACACATGAAGAAGATCAGCGGCCTCTACAGCGCCCCTCGCCCGCACTGGGTCGGCGACGGCTTCCCGGTCCGTTCGTTGTTCTCCTACAACACCCACGGCCGCCAGCTCAGCCCGTTCCTGCTGCTGGACCATGCCGGCCCGGCCGAGTTCGCGCCGGCATCGACCCCGCGCGGCGTCGGCCAGCACCCGCACCGTGGCTTCGAGACGGTCACCATCGTCTACGACGGCGAAGTCGCGCACCGCGATTCCACCGGCGCCGGCGGCGAGATCGGCCCGGGCGACGTGCAGTGGATGACCGCCGCCTCCGGCATCCTGCACGAGGAGTTCCACTCCGAAGCCTTCACCCGCCGCGGCGGCCGCCTGGAAATGGTGCAGCTGTGGGTCAACCTGCCGGCCAGCGACAAGATGGCCGCGCCGGGCTACCAGAACATCACCAATGCCGACATCCCGGTGGTGCCGCTGGCCAGTGAAGCCGGCACGGTGCGCGTGATTGCCGGCGAATTCGGCGGCCAGCGCGGCCCGGCCCGCACCCACACGCCGATGGACGTGTGGGACCTGCGCCTGACCCGCGACCGCCATGCCACGCTGGATTTCGCCGAAGGCCACACCGTGGCGATGGTGGTGCTGCGCGGCACCGTGCTGTTCAACGGCAGCCAGGTCGCGCGCGAAGGCCAGATGGTGCTGTTCGACCGCAGCGCCGGCCAGGTCGAGCTGGAAGCCAATGCCGACGCCACCGTGCTGGTGCTGGCCGGCGAACCCATCGACGAGCCCATCGCCGGCTACGGCCCGTTCGTGATGAACACCCAGGAAGAACTGGCCCAGGCGATGGACGACTTCCGCAGCGGCCGCTTCGGCAGGATCGCCGCCTGACTGCCACCGCCGCACCGTCGGGTGCGGCGGCTCCTGCACGGCCGAAGGCGCAGGCAGCGGCACGCATCGACGATGCCGCTGGCCCCGCGGCGCGGCTGACCTGATCGACGGCAGGACGCACGCGATCCGCGCTTCAAGGTGCATCGCCCTTCGCGCGGAAGCCCGCGCCGTTGCGGGCCGCTGCCCGCCCGCAGCGGATCGGCGGGCATGCCCTCCAGCACCTGGTCGAACCGATGCTTCCAACCGGTGCAATCGCGGCGCCGAAGGGCGCTGTGGCGGCTTGCGGGCGATGAGCCCCGGCCTGGCGCCGATAGCCATCCTGACCCTGCTGCCGAAGGGCGTGCGGCAGCTGGAAGCGAACCTCGACCGAAGCTACTGGTCCGCACCCTCGGCCGATTCCATGCACCGCCCGGGCATCGACCTGCTGGCGTGGATGCGGGTGCCCGGCGATACCGTGTCCACGGTGGGCGCGCTGATGCCGGTCCGCCGTTCTGTCGCTGAAAGCACTGCCCTGGAAATGCGCTCCGGCCGCCCCCGGCTCATCCGTGCAGCCACGCCGCGCGCACGGCCGGCGCATGGAAGCTCCACGCCAGAAACCGACTCTGCTTGTTGCCCTGCGCCATCGGCACCTCGCGCACCTCGGCGACACCGGCCTTGGCCAGTTGCCGGTGGAGGTCGGCCAGATGCTCGCGTTTGGCGACCAGCGAACTGAACCACAGTACCTGCGCCTGCACGGCCACGCTCTCGCGGATCATGCGGCGCAGGAACGAAGCCTCGCCGCCGGTGCACCACAGTTCGTTGGCCTGCCCGCCGAAGTTCAACGGCGGCGGCTTGCCGCGCGCCGCGGCGGTGTCGGCGCCGAGGTTGCGCCGCTTGCGCTGGCTGCCCGCCGCGGCCTCCTTGGCCGAGGCATGGAACGGCGGGTTGCACAGGGTCAGGTGGAAGCGGTCCTGCGGCTGCACCAGCCCGGCGAACAGGCTGCCGCGCGCATGCTGCTGGCGCAGTTCGATCGCCTGTTGCAGGCCATTGGCGCGGACATTGGCGCCGGCACACTGCAGGGCAACCGGTTCGATATCGCTGCCGACGAAGCGCCAGCCGTACTCCGCATTCCCCAACAGCGGATAGATGCAGTTGGCGCCGACCCCGACATCCAGCGCGCACACGTCCGGCCCGCGGGGAATCGCACCGTTGTCGTCCGCCGCCAGCAGGTCGGCCAGGCCATGCAGGTAGTCCGCACGGCCCGGGACCGGCGGGCACAGGTAGCCGTCGGGGATATCCCAATGCGCGATGCCGTAGTCGCTGGCGAGCAGCGCGCGGTTGAGTTCGCGCACCGCAGCCGGATCGCTGAAATCGATGCTCTGCCCGCCGTCCGGAGTACGGCGCAGGTGTGCGCGCAACGCCGGGTTGGCCGCCACCAGGCGGGCCATGTCGTAACGGCCCTGATGGCGGTTGCGCGGATGCAGGCCCACGGCCGCCGGTGAGGGGCGCCGCTTTGCCGGGTGCGGAGGCGTCGGCATGGCCGGGCGGGAGTCAGCGGCTCGCGGCCGGCACCCCATCCTGCCCCTGGAAGCGCCGCAGCAGTCCATCCTTCCCGTCGGAGCGCAGGGCCAGCGCGGCGGCGATGGCCGCATGCGCATCGCGCTGTACGTCGGCCTCGTTGCGGCTGGCGTCGATCACCTGTTTGCCGGGGAAATCCAGCTGCTGGAAGATCGCCCGGCAGCGCTCCAGGTTCTGCGCCGTCTCGAAATGGTTGGGCACGTCGCCACGCGCGCGGATGCGCGCCAGCCCGGTGGCCGGCGGCAGGTCCAGCAGCAGCAGCAGGTGCGGGCGCGGGGCGAAATCGTTGAGCTGCAGCAGCTCGTCCACCGGCAACCCGGCCGCGCCCTGGTAGGCCACCATCGACGGGAAATAGCGGTCCAGGATGACCACCGCGCCGCGCTCCAGCGCCGGCGCCACGAGTTCCTCGACATGCTGGCGGCGGTCGCGCAGCAGCAGGTCCACTTCTTCCTGCGGACTCAGCCGGCCGGTCGCCGCCGATGCACGCAACTGCGTGCCCCACGGTCCGTTGGTCGGCTCCTTGCTCAGCACCACCTCGGCGCCCGCCTGCTCCAGCGCAGCGGCCAGCGCCCGCGCCAGCGTGGACTTGCCGGCACCGTCGATGCCCTCGATGGCGATCAACAGGCCGCCGGGAATGTGCTCTTTCGTCATCGCGGTACTTTAGCCGAAGCGGTCCGGCGCACCCACCCTTTCCCGGGCCTGCGGCCCGTGCGGCCGGTGACTACCGGCCCATGGCCGCCGGCGCGGCAGCTGGCACGCTGTCGGCATCCACGATCGGGAACGCGCCACCATGCCGTCAGCTGCAATGCGGTTGTTCGTACTGGGAATGCTGTGGGCCGCCGGCAGCGCCTGCGCGGCGCCGCCGGACGCGGCCACGCTGCAGGCCATCGAAGCCACCGCCTACGACTACATGGACGGGCAGCTGGAGGGCGACGTGGCGCGGGTGACGCGGGCGCTGCACCCGGACCTGGCCAAGCGCAACATCGTGGCCAACCCGAACGAGACCCTCGGGCTGGGGCGGATGAGCTCGGACGAACTGATCCGCTACACCCGCGAAGGCGCGCTGAAGACCCCGCGCGAACAGTGGCAGCGCACGGTGACGGTGCTGCAGGTGGACGAGGACATCGCCACGGTGCGGCTGGAAAGCCCGTGGTTCATCGATCACCTGCAGATGGGCCGCTTCGACGGCCGCTGGGTGATCGTCAACGCGCTCTGGCACCGGAAGCCGCGACCGCGCAGCTGAGCCGGTCCGCTCCGTCCAGCCCCCTCTCCCTTCCCCATCCCTACCAAGCGGGGCATCGCAGTTCGGCGCGCCACGCCTAAATCCGTGCTGAACAACATCAGCAAACACCGCTATCGTATGCGGCTTCCGTGAGCCGCCACCTTCAGCCACATGAGCCAGGCCGACGTTTCGCCCGTTACCGAGCAACAGGCTGCTGTTGATCAAGCCGCGCATGGACATGGCGCCTGCGAGAACTGCAGTACCGCCCTGCATGGCCACTACTGCCATGCCTGCGGGCAGTCGGCGCACAACCCGCTCAAGCACGTGGGCCATGCGATCGAGGAAGTGTTCGAGTCGTTCTGGCACCTGGACGGGCGCATCTTCCGCACCCTGCGCGACCTGCTGGTACCCGGCCGGGTGGCGGTCAACTTCCTCAAGGGCCACCGCGTGGGCTATGTGCAGCCGCTGCGGCTGTTCGTGATCCTCACCCTGTTCACCTTCTTCGTCGGCAAGCTGACCGTGCATGCCGATGACATGCGCATGAGCGGCGGCGACAACGCGCTGTTCGCCAGCGCCAGGACCGTGCAGGAAGTGGAGACGATGCGCGCCGCGCAGGTGGCCGAGATCGAAGCACAGCAAAGTGACTCGCCGACCGCCGCCGCGGCCTTCGCGATGGCGATGGCCGCGGTCAACACCGCCGCCGCGCAGCGCGCGGCCGAACTGGAGCAGCAGGCGCACAGCACCACCAGCGCCGCCATGAACCGCGCCGCGCAGGCGGCGGGCCGTGCCAGCGGGGACGGGTATGGCACCTTCTTCGCCCACGACATCAACGGCAAACCCTGGGACCCGGACACCAACCCGGTGGTGTTCTCCAGCATGCCGCAGTTCTTCAACAACTGGCTCAACCGGCGCCTGGCCAACGGCCAGGCCAATGTCCAGCGCATGGGCCGCAAGACCGACCTGTACGTGCAGGCCATCCTCACCGCGCTGCCCGGTGCGCTGTTCTTCCTGATGCCGATCTTCGCGCTGGTGCTGCGAATGGCCTACCTGGGCCGGGGCATCGGTTACCTGGAACACCTGGTGGTGGCGCTGTACAGCCATGCGTGGCTGATGCTGGTACTGCTGTCCACCTTCCTGACGATGGGCATCACCCATGCGGCGGGAAACCCGGTGGTCAATGCGCTGGGCAACCTCACGCTCGCGCTGCTTTGGGTGTCGGTGCCGGTGTATCTGCTGTGGATGCAGCAACGCGTGTACGGCGGCCGCTGGTGGGCGACGCTGCCGCGCTACGTGTTCATCGGCAGCGTCTATTTCTGGCTGGTGCTGTTCGTGGTGATGTACGCGGTGCTGGCGGGCGTATCGTCCTGACCGCCGGGGGCGCCCTCAGACCCAGCCCTGGTCCACCAGCTCGCGCTTGACGTAGGCGTAGAACACCGGCGCGGCGACCAGGCCCGATAGTCCGAACGCCGCTTCCATCACCAGCATCGCCAGCAGCAGTTCCCAGGCATGGGCGCGGATCTCGCCGCCGACGATGCGCGCGTTGAGGAAGTACTCCAGCTTGTGGATCACCACCAGGAACAGCAGCGCGGCCACGGCGACGTAGAACGACACCGACAGCGCGACGATGGTGATCACGGTGTTGGAGATGACATTGCCCACCACCGGCAGCAGGCCGGCGATGAAGGTGATCAGCACCAGGGTCTTGGCCAGCGGCAGGTGCATGCCCAGCAGCGGCAGCACGCCAAGCAGGAAGATGGCGGTGAACAGGGTATTGAGCAGGGATATCTTGACCTGGGCGAACACCACCTGGCGGAACGCGGTGGCCAGACGGCTGGTGCGGCCCACCAGCTCCCGCGCCAGCGGCCCCATCCGCGGCAGCGGCAGTTCGTCGTACAGCGCGATCATCGCGCCCAGCACCATGCCGATCAGCACGCGCACGCTGACCTGCACCGCCGAGGTGCCGGCGACGCCGAGCTGGCGGCGGTGTTCGGCAACCCATTCGTTCACCCCTGCGCGCAGCGCCTGCATGTCCTCGGGGATATAGGGCTGCAGCAGCGCCGGCACCTGGTGGCGGGAAGTGTTGAGGATCTCCATCAGCCGCCCCAGCAGCGCGTCCGGGCCGCCGGTCTCGTTGCGGAAGAAGGAGGCCACCGCGACGATCGCCAGGCTGAGCAGGCCGACCACCGCCACCGACAGCACCACCACCGCGATCGCCCGCGCGCGGCCAGGGGGCAGCCTGCCTTCGACGGTCGAGGCCAGCACGTGGCTGAGGTGGAACACCAGCAGGCCGGACAGCAGGGTCACCACCAGCCCCAGCTCCAGCACCACCCACATGCCCAGCAGCATCAGCAACCAGGCGGCGATGCGCGACGGCGGCGTCGCTGGTTTCAGGGGAAGAAGGTCGGTCACGGCGGCGGGTCCGTCGAAGATGCGCCATGGTAGGCGATCGCAGTGCGGCCGGACGTGCCGATCCGGGGCTTCCAGATGCGCGATGGCCCGGTGCGCAGTGCGGCAGTCGCTCCGGCCCCGCCTTCAGTTGCCGGGCGGCGCCGCGCAGTCCTCCTGCCGCGCGCAGAACCGCAGCGCGCGGCGCCGCTGTTCCTCGCTCAGCTCCGGCGGCGGACGGGCGACGGCGGACTGGATCTGGTCGCGCCCGCCCGTCAGGTTGTGCAGCCCCTTGGCCGCGGCCATCAGCCCGTAGTTGATGCCCATCATCAGGTAACCGCCGCTCTGGCTGACCTGCTCGGGCGTGGGCGGTTCGCTCCACGAACGGCTGAAGCGGTTGGACTCGACCTTCACCGGATTGCGGAAGCGGTACAGGTCCAGCGGCTGGTCGTCCTCGGGTTTGAGCGCACGCACCTCCTCCAGGGTCCTCACCCCTTCGGCGGCCTGCGGCGTGGCGTCCGCGGCGGGCAAGGGATCCTCGACGGGCGGCGACGCCTGCTGCGCCTGCGCCGCGCCTGCCAGCAGAGCGCCAAGCATCGTCATCGACCGCCACCTGCCCACCTTCACCGTTGCCGCCTCCGTCACGCCCGTCGGGCCGGCAGTTTACGAACTGCCGGATTCGGATTTTGTTGGCGGGGAACGCCATGGCTTCGTGTCGCCATCCCGTGGCCTGCGCTGCGCGGGGCGCGGCAACATACGGGCACGTGGCGGCGCGCCGCCCAAGCCGGCGCCCAGAATGGCCGGGCGATGGCCTGCCCGCGGCCGGCACTGACGTCTCACGGGCTGAGACGGCTTTGTGCTTCCATGCCGTCCTTTGATCGGCAGTACCGGCATGGCGTTTTCCCTCGCTCCCCGCACCGAAGCCAGCGAACGGGCGCTGGCGACCACCGACGGCCTGCCCTCGCGCGATGGCGCGCTGCTCGGCCAGCGGCTGGCCCGGCGCTACGGCGACCGGGTGACCGGCAGCTTCACGATTCCCGGCCGCGAAGGCCGTTACGCGCCGATCCCCGACGACGTGCCCGACGCACTGAAGGCCGCGCTCAAGGCGCGCGGCATCGAGCAGCTGTATTCGCACCAGGCCGAAGCCTGGCACGCCACCCAGCGCGGCGAGCACGTGGCCATCGTCACCCCCACCGCTTCGGGCAAGTCGCTGTGCTACACCCTGCCGGTGGTGAGCGCGGCGATGCGGGGCAACGCCAAGGCGCTGTACCTGTTCCCGACCAAGGCGCTGGCGCAGGACCAGGTGGCCGAACTGCTGGAGCTGAACCGCGCCGGCGATCTCGGGGTCAAGGCGTTCACCTTCGACGGCGACACGCCCGGCGACGCGCGCCAGGCTATCCGCCTGCACGGCGACATCGTGGTCAGCAACCCGGACATGCTGCACCAGGCGATCCTGCCGCATCACACCAAGTGGGCGCAGTTCTTCGAGAACCTGCGCTACGTGGTGATCGACGAGATCCATACCTACCGCGGCGTGTTCGGCAGCCACGTCACCAACGTGATCCGCCGGCTCAAGCGCATCTGCGCGTTCTACGGCGTGCAACCGCAGTTCATCCTGTGCTCGGCCACCATCGGCAACCCGCATGCGCATGCCGAGGCGCTGGTGGAAGAACAGGTGCATGCGATCACCGAATCCGGCGCGCCCACCGGGCCCAGGCACGTGCTGCTATGGAACCCGCCGGTCATCAATCCGGACCTCGGCCTGCGCGCCTCGGCGCGCTCGCAGGCCAACCGCATCGCCCGCATCGCGATCAAGAGCGGGCTGAAGACGCTGGTGTTCGCGCAGACGCGGTTGATGGTGGAAGTGCTGACCAAGTACCTGAAGGACATCTTCGACAACGACCCGCGCAAGCCGGCGCGCATCCGCGCCTACCGCGGCGGCTACCTGCCCACCGAGCGCCGCGAAGTGGAACGCGCGATGCGCGCCGGCGACATCGACGGCATCGTCAGCACCTCGGCGCTGGAGCTGGGCGTGGACATCGGCGCGCTCGACGTGGTGGTGCTCAACGGCTATCCCGGCAGCGTGGCGGCGACGTGGCAGCGCTTCGGCCGCGCCGGCCGCCGCCAGCAGGCCGCGCTGGGCGTGATGGTGGCCAGCAGCCAACCGCTGGACCAGTACGTGGTGCGGCACCCGGACTTCTTCGCCAACGCCACGCCCGAGCACGCGCGCACCGCGCCGGACCAGCCGCTGATCCTGTTCGACCACATCCGCTGCGCGGCCTTCGAGCTGCCGTTCATGAGCGGCGAGCCGTTCGGCCCGATCGACCCGCTGGTGTTCCTGCAGGCGCTGGCCGAAACCGAAGTGGTGCATCAGGAAGGCGACCGCTGGGAATGGATTGCCGACAGCTATCCCGCCAATGCAGTGAGTCTGCGCGCGGTGGCCGATGGTAACTTCGTGGTGGTGGACCGCAGCGATGGCAAGCAGCAGATCATCGCCGAGGTGGACTATTCCGCCGCTGCGCTGACCTTGTACGAAGGCGCCATCCACATGGTGCAGAGCACGCCCTACCAGGTGGAGCGGCTGGACTGGGACGGGCGCAAGGCCTATGTCACCCGCACGCACGTGGACTACTACACCGACAGCATCGACTTCACCAAACTCAAGGTGCTGGACCGCTTCGACGGCAATGGCGCCGGGCGTGGTGATTCGCACCACGGGGAAGTACACGTGGTGCGGCGCGTGGCCGGCTACAAGAAGATCCGCTACTACACGCACGAGAACATCGGCTACGGCCCGGTCAACCTGCCCGACCAGGAACTGCACACCACCGCGGTGTGGTGGCAACTGCCGCAGGCCACGCTGCTGCGCAGCTTCGCGCAGAAACAGGACGCGCTGGATGGCTTCCTCGGCGCGGCGTACGCGCTGCACATCGTCGCCACCGTGGCGGTGATGGCCGACGCGCGCGACCTGCAGAAAGCGGTGGGCAACGGCGACGGCGCCTGGTTCGCGGTGGCCGACCAGGCCGGCCGCGGCCAGCTGCGCGGCAACGAGGGCGGCGAGGGCGCGCTGGAGCTGATGCAGAGCTTCGTGCCGACCGTATACCTGTACGACAACTTCCCCGGCGGCGTGGGCCTGAGCGAGCCGCTGTGGCTGCGCCAGGGCGAGCTGGTGCAGCGTGCGCTGGAACTGGTGGAGCGCTGCGACTGCAATGCCGGCTGCCCGGCCTGTGTCGGCCCGGTGCTGGCCGCGCAGGAGGAAGGCCAGGGCGAGACGCCGCGTTCGCTGGCGTTGAAGGTGTTGTCGCTGCTGTCCGACGCGCGTTGCGACCAGGTGCAGGCGGTCATGGCCGACGAAGCGGACGAGGCCCTCGACCTGCTGCCATGAGCATCAGCCTGGACAAACTGAAGGCGCTGCGCAGGCAGGCCGGGCATGCCGATGCCGCAACCGCCGTCGTGGGAGCGGCTTCAGCCGCGAAGCCACTACCGTCGGAAGCCGAGGCAATGCCCGTTTCTCCTTCGGAGGCATCGGGCGCTTCGCCGGCTTCGGCGGATTCATCGGCTTCGCGGCTGAAGCCACTCCTGCGACAGGCACCGGCGCATGGCGAAGCGCTGCCGGCATCGCCCGCACGCGAGGACTCGGTCTTCGGCTGGGTCGAGCAGATCCGGCACAGGCCGGCCACGCCGACACCCGCACCTGCGCCCCGTTCCCCGGGCAGGCCGCAGGACGTGCACGCCCTGCGCCGCCTGCTCGCCACCCGCAACCGCGCGGCGGCGCCCACGCCGCGCAACGACCACGACGGCCCCATCGACCGCGACCTTCCCGGCATCGAGATCGCGCCCGGCCTGCGCCTGATCGAAACCTTCCTGCCGCAGCCGCTTCCCGCGCAGCCGCTGTCGCTGGCTTTCAGCAAGCGCGCGGACGAAACCGTGCAGCCGCAGGACCTGCTGTTCTTCGACACCGAGACCACCGGCCTGGCCGGCGGCACCGGCACCCGCGCCTTCATGATCGGCGCGGCCGACTGGCATCGCGATGCGCGGCGCGGCGAAGGGCTGCGCGTGCGCCAGCTGCTGATGTCCACGATGGGCGCGGAGAGTGCGATGCTCGACGCCTTCGCCGCCTGGCTGGCGCCGACCACGGTGCTGTCCAGCTACAACGGCCGCTGCTACGACGCGCCGCTGTTGAAGACGCGCTACCGGCTGGCCCGGCGCGGCGATCCGATTTCCGCGCTGGACCATGTGGACCTGCTGTTCCCGACGCGCCGCCGCTGGCGTGGCACCTGGGAAAACTGCCGGCTGGCGACCATCGAGCGCCAGCTGCTGCGCATCCAGCGCGAGGACGACCTGCCCGGCTCCGAAGCGCCGGGCGCGTGGCTGGACTACCTGCGCGGCGGCAGCGCGCGCAACCTGCGCCGCGTCGGCGAACACAATCACCAGGACGTGGTGACGCTGGCGCAGCTGTTCCTGCGCCTGGTCCAGGCCGAGGCCGACGAACGCACACCGCCGCCCGACCATCAACCTGCTTCGGAATAGAGCGCGGCGAGGCCCCGCTGGAGCATCACCGGCCAAGCCCCGCCGGGCATCGCCCGGCGCTACAAACCAACGCGGCATGACCCACATGCAGAGCGGGGCAACGCCCCGCTGGAGCCTTCCCGACAAAGCCCCTCGCCGGGCATCGCCCGGCGCTACAGACCACCCCGACATGGCCCATGTAGAGCGGGGCAACGCCCCGCTGGCGCCTTCCCGCCAAAGCCCCGCGCCCGGCGGCGGCCCGCGCGACCGCCCCCC
>NZ_JASCOS010000088.1:0-15119 GCF_029959705.1 Stenotrophomonas sp. PS02297
ACACATCCAAGGACAAGGACAAGGAAACCGCCGGCAAGCCGCGCCGTTCGCTGATGGCGACCGTCCTGGTCGCGGTCGGCGCCGCCGCTGGCGTCGGTGGCGCGGTATGGTATTTCACCCAGGGCCAGGCCGACGCGGCGCCGGCCAAGGCCAAGGTCGCCAAGGCGGCGACGCCGGCTCCTGCCCAGTACTTCGCGCTCGATCCGGCCTTCGTGGTCAATCTCAACGGCAGCGTGGATGGTCCGCGCTACCTGCAGGTCGAAGTGCAGCTGATGACCCGCGACGCGGAAGCGCTGCCGGCCCTGCAGACCCATGCGCCGGCGATCCGCGCCAAGCTGCTGATGCTGTTCTCCCAGGTCGAGCCGGAGCAGATCGCCGATCGCGCCGGCAAGGAGCGCCTGCAGGCGTCGGCGCTGGCCGAAGTGCAGAAGCTGATGACCGCCGAGACCGGCAAGAAGGCTGCCGACGACCTGCTGTTCACCAGCTTCGTCACCCAGTAAGGCGACGCCGATGAGCATCAACGACCTGCTGTCCCAGGATGAAATCGACGCCCTGCTGCATGGCGTCGATTCCGGAGCGGTGGACACCGTCGAACCCGAGCTGCCGCCTGGCGAGGCGCGTCCCTACGACTTCGCCAGCCAGGACCGGATCATCCGCGGGCGCATGCCCACGCTGGAGATGGTCAACGAGCGCTTCGTGCGCCTGTGGCGCATCGGTCTATTCAACCTGATCCGGCGTTCGGCCGAGATCTCGGTGCGCGGCATCGAGCTGATCAAGTTCGGCGACTACCTGCATTCGCTGTACGTGCCGACCAACCTCAACCTGGTGCGCTTCAAGCCGCTGCGCGGCACCGGCCTGATCGTGTTCGAGCCCACCCTGGTGTTCGCGGTGGTGGACAACTTCTTCGGCGGCGACGGCCGCTACCACACCCGCATCGAGGGCCGCGAGTTCACCGCCACCGAGATGCGCGTGATCCAGCTGATGCTCAAGCAGGCCTTCACCGACCTGCGCGAGGCTTGGAGCCCGGTGATGAACGTCGATTTCGACTACATCAACTCCGAGATCAACCCGCACTTCGCCAACATCGTCAGCCCGCGCGAATACGTGGTGGTGTGCCGTTTCCACGTCGAACTGGAGAGCGGCGGCGGCGACATCCACATCACCCTGCCCTATTCGATGCTCGAGCCGATCCGCGAACTGCTCGATGCCGGCATCCAGAGCGACCGCAACGACCGCGACGAGAGCTGGGCCGTCATGCTGCGCGAGCAGCTGGACACCGCCGAGGTCGAGCTGTCCAGCGTGATCGCGCGCCGGCGCATGAGCCTGCGAGAGCTCAGTCGCCTGAAGGTCGGCGACATCCTGCCCATCGACATGCTGAAGGAAGTGCCGCTGTGCGTCGAAGGCATCCCGGTGTTCACCGGCGAATTCGGCATCGCCCACGACCGCAACGCCATCAAGATCACCGCTACCCATCCGCCGGGCCGGGGCCCCCGCCCGGCCGCGTCCCAGGAAAACCCCAATGACTGAGAACGACTCCAACGAAACCGCCACCGCGTCGGCCGCCGCGCCGGCGCAGTTCGTCAACCTGCAGGCCGACGGCGATGGCGGCGCGGACCTCAACCTGGACGTGATCCTGGACGTGCCGGTGACCTTGTCGCTGGAAGTCGGCCGCGCGCGCGTGCCGATCCGCAACCTGCTGCAGCTCAACCAGGGCTCGGTGGTGGAACTGGAACGCGGCGCCGGCGAGTCGCTGGACGTGTTCGTCAACGGCACCCTGATCGCGCATGGCGAGGTGGTGGTCATCAACGACCGCTTCGGCGTGCGCCTGACCGACGTGGTCAGCCCCAGCGAGCGCATCCGGAGACTGCGTTGAGCCTGGCGCTGTTCGCGGCCGCCGCCGTCGCCGGCAGCGTCCCGGGTCACGTACCGTCCGCGCCGGTCGGCCAGCACGCCGCCGCGGCGCCGGGCATGTTCGGCGCGGTGCTGGCGCTGCTGATGGTGCTGGCGCTGATCGTCGGCCTGGGCTGGCTGCTCAAGCGGCTGCCCGGCAGCGGCTTCCGCCAGGCCGAGGGGCTGAAGCTCGTGGCCAGCCTCAATGTCGGCGCCAAGGAGCGCGTGGTGGTGGTCGAGGTCAACGGCCGGCAACTGCTGCTGGGCGTCACCGCCGGCGGCATCGCCACCCTGCACGAGTTGCCCGAACCGCTGCCGGCCGCACCGCCGGCCACGCTTCCGAACCTCAAACACCTTCCGAATTTCGCGCAGCTGCTGCAACAGAAGCTGCGCAAGGACGCCTGAGCATGCCGCTGCAACGCTTCCATTCCCGCTTCTGCTGGCAGCTGGCGATCCTGTTCGCCCTGCTGGCCCTGCCGCTGTTCGCCTGGGCGGCCCCCGCCGCGCCGTCGTTGCCGGCCCTGCCCGACGTGAACGTAGGCAAGATAGGCGGCGCCCCGGTCAGCCTGCCGCTGCAGACCCTGCTGCTGATGACGGCGATCACCCTGCTGCCGTCGATGTTGCTGGTGCTGACCGCCTTCACCCGCATCATCATCGTGCTGGGCCTGCTGCGCCAGGCGATGGGTACCGGGCAGACGCCCTCCAACCAGGTGCTGCTCGGCCTGTCCCTGTTCCTGACCGCGATGATCATGATGCCGGTCTGGGACAAGGCCTGGTCCACCGGCATGGCGCCCTACCTGGACGGGCAGATCGACTTCCAGACCGCGTGGACGCTGACCACCCAGCCGCTGCGCGCCTTCATGCTGGCGCAGGTGCGCGAGACCGACCTGATGACCTTCGCCGGCCTGGCCGGCCACGGTTCCTATGCCGGCCCGGACGCCATCCCGTTCCCGGTGCTGGTGGCCTCCTTCGTCACCAGCGAGTTGAAGACCGCGTTCGAGATCGGCTTCCTGATCTTCATTCCGTTCGTGATCATCGACCTGGTGGTGTCCAGCGTGCTGATGTCGATGGGCATGATGATGCTCTCGCCGATGCTGATCTCCGCGCCGTTCAAGATCCTGCTGTTCGTGCTGGTGGATGGCTGGGTGTTGGTGGTCGGCACGCTGGCGGCCAGCTTCAACGCGGTGTAGCCGGCCCCGCCGTGCGTATTCGCCCGGAGCCGCGGCCTGTCCGCGGCTTCGCCATTGCTGGCGCCAGCGGCGGAATCCCGGCGCGCCGTTGGCACCGCCCTTGCATTGCAGATCCGCATGAGTCCCGAACTTGCCCTGACCGAACTGCGCGGTGGCCTGGTCACCACCCTCTGGATCGCCGGCCCGCTGCTGGTCACCGTGCTGGTGGTCGGCGTGGTGATCGGCATCATCCAGGCCGCCACCCAGCTCAACGAGCCGACCATCGCCTTCGTCGCCAAGGCCGCGGCGCTGACCGCGGCGCTGTTCGCGCTGGGCAGCCTGCTGCTCGGCAACCTGGTGGAATTCACCACCCTGCTGTTCCAGCGCATTCCGCACCTGATCGGCTAGACGACGGCATGGATCCTGTCACCGGCATGATGATCGACGGCCAGCAGGCCTTCGCCATCATCGGCGCCACCCTGTGGGTCATGCTACGCATCGGCGCGATGCTGATGGCCATGCCGATGGTGGGCACGCGCGCGGTGCCGGCGCGGGTGCGGGGGATGCTGGCCGTCGCGCTGTCGGTGGCGCTGGCGCCGGTGCTGCCGCCGGTGCCGGCCTGGAACGGCTTCGACGCGGCCACCGTGCTCACCATCGCCCGCGAACTGGCGGTCGGGGTGACCATCGGTTTCCTGCTGCGCCTGATCCTGGAGGCCGGCGCCATGGCTGGCGAGCTGGTCGCCCAGGGCACCGGCCTGGCCTTCGCGCAGATGAGCGATCCCTTGCGCGGCGGCAGTTCCGGCGTCGTCGGGCAATGGTTCTATCTGCTGTTCGGCCTGCTGTTCTTCGCCAGCAACGGGCACCTGGCGCTGATCTCGCTGCTGGTGGAGAGCTACCGGACCCTGCCGATCGGCACGGCGCTGCCCGATCCGCATGCCATGGCGTCGCTGGTCCCCACCCTGTTCCTGCAGGTGTTCCGCGGCGCATTGAGCCTTGCCCTGCCGCTTACCGTGGCGATGCTGGCGGTGAACCTGGCCTTCGGCGCGCTGGCCCGCGCGGCGCCGGCGCTGAACCCGATGCAGCTGGGCCTGCCGGTGTCGCTGCTGCTGGGGTTGTTGCTGCTGACCCTGCTGGCCGGGGAAATGGCGCCTCCGGTGCAACGCCTGTTCGACAGCGCGTTCGACGCCGCGCGGCAGGTGACTTCGTGATCCAGGGCACATCCGCGGCGTTCGCCGCGCCCTCCGCGGGGCGCTGCTCTTGCTTGCTGCGGACAGGCCCGGGATAGTCGCGGGAACGCGCGCCGGCGGGGAATGGCCGGGCGCACTCGGCAACGCGCCGCGCCGGATGCGTGGTGCATGGAATGGGGAGGGAGTGGGCGATGCTTGCAGGAAGCTACAACCCGTTGTTCGTCGTGCTGTCGGTCCTGGTCGCGATCCTGGCCTCGTTCACCGCCCTGGACATGGCCTCGCGCGTATCGGCCTCGCGCCATTCCCGCGCGACGCTCGGCTGGCTGCTGGCCGGCGGCATCGCCATGGGCGCCGGCATCTGGTCGATGCACTTCGTCGGCATGCTCGCCTTCCGCCTGCCGATCCCGCTCGGTTACGACCTCGGGCTCACCGTCGAATCGCTGCTGGTCGCCATCGCCGCCTCGCTGTTCGCGCTGTGGCTGGTCTCGCGCCCCACCCTGCCGCACCTGCGGCTGGCGCTGGGCGCGCTGCTGATGGGCCTGGGCATCGCCTGGATGCACTACGCCGGCATGGCCGCGCTGCGCATGCAGCCGGCCATCGACTACGATCCGCTGCGTTTCGCGCTTTCCATCCTGATCGCGGTGGGCGCCTCGTGGAGCGCGCTCTACATCGCCTTCCGCATGCGCGCGATGGAGCAGGCGCTGCCGCAGCGCCTCGCCGCCGCCGCGGTGATGGGTCTGGCCATCGTCGGCATGCACTACACCGGCATGGCCGCGGCGCGCTTCCCGGCCGGTTCGGTCTGCGCAGCGGCGACCAGCGGCGGGATCAGCGTCGAATGGCTGGCGGCCTGCGTGGTGATGCTGACTGTGGCGGTGATGGCGGTGGTGCTGGTCATCTCGCTGTTCGAGCAGCGCATGCAGGCGCGCCTGCTGCATCTGCGCAACTCGACGCTGTCGGCCTCGCTGGACGACGCGCGCAAGGAACTGTTCCATGCCAGCCGCCACGATTCGCTGACCGGCCTGCCCAACCGCCAGCTCTCGCACGACCGCATGGAGCAGCTGCTGCAGCGCTGCAGCAGGGATGATCTGGCCTGTGCGGTGATGACCCTGGACCTGGACGAATTCCGCCACATCAACAGCGCGTTCGGCCCGCAGGCCGGCGACGCGGTGATGGTCGACGTGGCCGAGCAGCTGCGTCGGCTGCTGCCGGACGAGGGCCTGGTCGGCCGCCTCGGCGGCGACCAGTACGTGATCGCGCTCCCGCTGGCCGGCGACGCCACCGCCGCACCGCTGGCCGAGCGCATCCTGATCGCGCTCAACGCGGTGCGCGTGGGCGGGCGCGACATGCGCGTCACCGGCAGCCTGGGCGTGGCCCTGTATCCGGCGCATGGCGATTCGACCGCGCAGCTGGTGGTGCATGCCGAGACCGCCACCCGCCACGCCAAGCTGGCCGGCCGCAACACCCATGCGCAGTTCGCCGAATGGATGAGCGTCGATGCCGAGCAGGACCAGCGCCTGCTGGAGGATCTGCACAAGGCCATCGGCACGGCCCAGCTGACCCTGCATTACCAGCCGCGGGTGCGCGCCGACAGCGACCGCGTCAGCGGCGCCGAAGCGCTGATCCGCTGGCGCCACCCCGTGCACGGGCCGGTGCCCAGCGAACGCGTCATCCGCCTGGCCGAACAGAACGGGATGATGGATGTGATCGGCCTGTGGGTGCTGGACGAAGCATGCCGGCAGATCCGCTGCTGGCACGACGCCGGCCACGCCGATTGGCAGGTGTCGGTCAACCTGTCGGGCCTGCAGCTGGATTCCCCGCGCCTGGTCGAGGATGTACGCCAGGTCCTGCAGCGCAACGAGCTGGAACCCTCGCGCCTGGTGCTCGAAGTCAGCGAAAACGCGGTCACCCGCGATGCCGACGCCGCGGTCGGCATGCTGCGCGCCATCGCCGCGCTGGGCGTGGGCATCTCGATCGACGATTTCGGCACCGGCTTCTCCAGCCTGCTGCAGCTGCGGCGGCTGCCGGCCACCGAGATCAAGATCGACCGCGCTTTCGTGGTGGCGCTGGAAGACAGCGACGAGGACGTGGTGGTGGTCTCGGCCATCGTCGCGCTGGGCCACGCATTGAACATGGAAGTCGTCGCCAAGGGCATCGAGACCTCGGGCCAGCGCACCTATGCCGAGCGCCTGGGCTGTGATCACCTGCAGGGCCACCAGCTGGGGCGCCCGGTCAGCGCGGAGAGCTTCATGCGGTTGTACGGTTGAGGCCGGGAGCGGGTTCCTCGCCACGGCGCCTGGCCCGTTTCTTGCACGGCAGGCGCTGACTCCCGCATCCGCGCCTGGACATGGCCGAGAACGAAGACGGCACCGAAAAAACCGAACAGCCTACCGAAAAGCGACTGCGCGAAGCCCGCGAGAAGGGCGACATTCCGCGCTCGCGCGAACTGGCCACCGCTGCGGTGTTCGGCGCCGGCGTACTCGCCGTGTACGCCCTGTCCGGGGTGATCGGTGCCAATGCGCGCGCATGGATGCGGGCCGCGCTGACCCCGGATCCGGGGCTGTTCGAGACGCCCGGCGCGCTGTTCGGCCATGCCGGCATGCTGCTGCTCCGGCTGCTGCTGGCGACCTGGCCGCTGCTGCTGGCCTGCCTGCTCGCCAGTTTCGTCTCGCCGCTCCTGATGGGCGGGTTGCGGGTGTCGTCCAAGGCGATGATGCCCGACCTGAACCGCATGAACCCGATGAGCGGGCTCAAGCGCATCTATGGCGCGCAGTCGCTGGCCGAACTGGCCAAGTCGCTGCTGCGGGTGCTGTTCGTCGGCACCGCGGCCGGCCTGTGCATCTGGCACGGCTTCGACGCCCTGCGCGCCCTGCTGCAGTTGCCGCTGGAGCGCGCCGTCCAGGACGGGCTGGGCTTCACCCTGCGCCTGCTGCTGGCCACGGCCGGGGGGATGGCCCTGCTGGCGGCGATCGATGCGCCCTACCAGCGCTGGAACTGGATGCGCAAGCTGAAGATGACCCGCGAGGAACTCAAGCGCGAGATGAAGGAAAGCGAGGGCAGCCCCGAGGTCAAGGGCCGAATCCGGCAGATGCAGATGCAGCTGTCGCAACGGCGGATGATGGAAGCAGTGCCCACGGCCGACGTGGTCGTGGTCAACCCGACCCATTATGCGGTGGCGCTCAAGTACGAGGCCGGGCGCATGAACGCCCCCACCGTGGTGGCCCGCGGGGTGGACGAACTGGCCCTGCGCATCCGCCAGGTCGCCGACGGCAACCGCGTGGCCATCGTCTCGGCGCCGCCGCTGGCACGCGCCTTGTATAGGGAAAGCCAACTCGGCAAGGAAATCCCCGTGAGACTGTATTCGGCCGTCGCCCAGATCCTGTCCTACGTCTACCAGCTGCGCGCCTGGCGCAGCGGGCCGATGCCGCAGCAGCCGGCCATCGACATCGACGAATTCGGCAAGGGAGCCCGCCCATGAGTGCCCAGCCCATGCCGGCCACCGCGCGCCGCCTGCTGGGCGCGATCCGCCAGGGATTCGGCGCGCCGCTGATCGTGCTGGCGCTGCTGGCGATGGTGGTAGTGCCGCTGGCCGCGCCGGTGCTCGATGCGCTGTTCACCTTCAACATCGCCATCTCGCTGATGGTGCTGCTGGCGGTGGTGTACGTGAAGCGGCCGCTGGACTTCACCATCTTCCCGATCGTGCTGCTGATCACCACCATGCTGCGGCTGGCGCTGAACGTGGCCTCCACCCGCGTCATCCTGCTCAACGGCCAGAACGGCCACGAGGCCGCCGGCAAGGTCATCGCCTCGTTCGGCGAGTTCGTGATCGGCGGCAACTACGCGGTGGGCATCGTGGTGTTCGCGATCCTCACCATCATCAACTTCGTGGTCATCACCAAGGGCGCCGGACGCGTGTCGGAAGTGACCGCGCGCTTCACCCTGGACGCCATGCCCGGCAAGCAGATGGCGATCGATGCCGACCTCAACGCCGGCCTGCTGACGGCCGCGGAAGCCAAGGTCCGGCGCGAGGAAGTGCGCGAGGAAGCCGACTTCTACGGCGCGATGGACGGCTCCAGCAAGTTCATCCGCGGCGACGCCATCGCCGGCATCCTGATCCTGTTCATCAACCTGCTCGGCGGCCTGGCGGTGGGCGTGCTGCAGCACGGCATGCCGTTCGGTCAGGCCGCCGCCACCTATACCCTGCTGTCGATCGGCGACGGCCTGGTGGCGCAGCTGCCGGCCCTGCTGGTGTCCAGCGCCGTGGCGATGCTGGTCACCCGCGCCTCGCGCTCGCAGGACATGAGCGAGGCGATGATGGGCCAGGTGTTCGGCCAGTACCGCGCCCTGGCGATTGCTGCGGCCATCATCGGCCTGGTCGGCCTGGTGCCGGGCATGCCCAACCTGGCCTTCCTGATCCTGGCCTCGATCCTCGGCTTCCTGGCCTGGAAGCTGTGGAAGCGCGACATGGCCAACGCCGAGAAGCCCGGCGCCGAGGCCGGCGCCGGCGCGCAGGGCGAGATTCCCGGCCTGCTCTCCTCGCAGCCGGCGCCGACCGCCGAACTGAGCTGGGACGAGCTGCGCCCGGTCGATCCGCTGGGGCTGGAGGTGGGCTACCGGCTGATCCCGCTGGTAGACACGGCCCAGGGCGGCGAACTGATGGCGCGCATCAAGGGCGTGCGCCGCAAACTCACCCAGGATGTCGGCTTCCTGATCCCGTCGGTGCATATCCGCGACAACCTGGAGCTGCCCGCCACCACCTACCGGGTACTGATCCATGGCGTGCCGGTGGCGAGCGCGGAGATCCATCCCGACCGCGAACTGGCGCTGGACCCGGGCAGCGCAATGGGCCAGCTGGAGGGAATTCCCGGCAAGGACCCGGCCTTCGGCCTGGACGCCACCTGGATCCAGCCGCATCAGCGCGCCCATGCCGAATCGCTGGGCTACACCGTGGTCGATCCGGCCACGGTGATCGCCACCCACCTCTCGCACCTGATCCGCGAGCACGCCCCGGAACTGCTCGGCCACGAGGAAGTGCAGCAGCTGCTGGCCACCCTGGCCAAGAGCGCGCCCAAGCTGGTCGATGACCTGACCCCGAAGGCGCTGCCGATCTCGGTGGTGGCCCGCGTCCTGCAGAACCTGCTGATCGAGCGCATCCCGATCCGCCAGCTGCGCAAGATCGCCGAGGCGCTGGTGGAGAACGCGCCGCTGGCCCAGGACCCGGCCGCGCTGACCGCCGCCGTGCGCAACGCGCTGGGCCGCTTCATCGTGCAGGAGATCGCCGGCATGTCGCCGGAACTGCCGGTGTTCACCCTGAACCCGCAACTGGAACGGGTCTTGCAGGAATCCACGCAGGGCAACGGTGCCGCACTGGAACCCGGTCTCGCCGAACGTCTCCACCAGAGCCTTGCCGAATGCGTCGGCAAGCAGGAGGCGCGCAACGAGCCGGCCGTGGTGCTGGTACCGGGCCCGGTCCGCGCCGCCCTCGCCCGGATGGTCCGCCACAGCGTCCCCTCGCTGTCGGTGCTGGCCTACAGCGAGGTCCCGGAAGACAAGCGCCTGAAGCTGGTCGGCACGATCAGCTGAGGACAGCCTGGAAACCGGCGGCGCAGGACGACGTCAAAGAACGGACACCTGGCGGGCCACCGCCACAAACGAAGGACGAGGAGCACGCACCGCCATGCACGACACCGCCAACGCCACTGCTCCCGCGTCGCACCCGCACACGAATTCCCGGTACTCCAGCATGAAGATCAAACGTTTCGTCGCCGCCGACATGCGCACCGCCATGAACCTGGTGCGCAAGGAACATGGCCCCGACGCCGTCATCCTGTCCAACCGCCGGATCGAGGAAGGCGTCGAGATCGTGGCGGCCGCCCACTACGACGAGACCGCCGTGCAGCGCGCCCTGGAGGCCGCCCGCCCGGCACCGCCGGCGCCCAAGCCGCGCAGCGCCGCCGAGGCGATCATCGCCGCGGTGACCCGCCGCAGGACTCCGGAGCCGGAACCGGTGGTGGCCACCGCCTCAGCCGTGGCCGCCCTCGCCCGCTCGGCGGTCGGCGCCACCGGCCGTTCCATCGACAGCAGCGTCGAACTGGCCCCGGGCAGCCGCTTTTCCTCGCTGCTCAAGCCGCAGCCCCGGCCCGCCGCCGAACGCCTGCCCGAGCTTCCGGAACAGATCTTCGCGACCTTCCCGGCAGCGCTGGACGACACCCCGGTGGTGCCCGCATTCCGTCCCGAAGGCTTCGCCCCGGTCGAGCCGGCCCCGCCCGCCCCGGCACCGGTCAACCGCGCCCGCTTCGTGATCGATCCGCCGCTGCAGGAGCGGGTCGCCCTGGAACCGGCACCGGCATCGCGGATCGAGCCGCCGATGGCGCCGCCGGCGCCGCTTGAAACGGCCCCGCTCCGCGAGGCGCCGGTCGAGCCGATCCTGCCCGTCGCCCCGGCTGTCGCCGCTACCGTCAATGTTCCGGCGCCCGCTCCTGAAACCGCTGTCGCCGCGCCCGCGCTGAGCGTGGTCGCCACGGCGCCGCGCGACGACCGCCAGCTCGCCGAGCTGCGCCAGGAAGTGGCCGGGATGCGCCAGCTGATCGAGCGCGAGATGAACCGTTTCACCGACGAGCGCCTGCGCGGCAGCCCGGTGCGCGCCAACGCGCTGGACCTGATGGACGAATACGGCTTCGATGCCGGCCTGGCCCGCGACGTGGCGGTGCAGATGCCGGCGGAGACCGATCCGGCGCGCGCCCGCGGGCTGATGCTGGGCCTGATCTCCAAGAAGCTGCCGATCGCCCCGGTCGATCCGATCGAGGCCGGCGGGGTGATCGCGCTGGTCGGTCCGACCGGCGCCGGCAAGACCACCACCATCGCCAAGCTGGCCTCGCGCTTCGCCGAAGCGCATGCGGCCCGCGACGTCGCCCTGGTCACCACCGACACCCAGCGCATCGGCGCGCGCGAACAGCTGTACGGCTTCGGCCGCCAGCTCGGCATCGCCGTGCACGAAGCCAGCAGCGGCACCAACCTCAACCAGCTGCTGGAGCGCCTGGCCGATTACAAGCTGGTGCTGATCGACACCGCCGGGCTGGGCCAGCGCGACCGCGCCCTGACCGCCCAGCTGCAGTGGCTGCGCGCCGCCGGCCAGATCCGTACCCTGCTGGTGCTGCCGGCCAACACCAGTTTCCAGGACATGGACGAGGTGGTGCGCCGCTTCGGCGCGGCCAATCCGCAGGGCCTGGTATTGACCAAGCTGGACGAGACCGGCCGCTTCGGTTCGGCCCTTTCTGTGGCCGTGGATCACCGTTTGCCGATCACATGGGTGACGGATGGGCAGGATGTGCCCGAAGATCTGCACCGGGCCTCGGCGGCCAATCTCGTGCTTCGCCTTGAAGATTTGCGCCGCGCGGCCGATATGCCCTGCAACCCGGAGTTGAACCATGCCGTCGCGTGAGTACGCCAAGCTGACCAATGCCTTCCCGCTGTCGGCCACCCGCCGCCAGCCTGCCGGCCCCGTGCGCACCATCGCGGTGACCGGCGGCAAGGGCGGCGTGGGCAAGACCAACGTCTCGGCCAACCTGGCCGTGGCGCTGGCCGGCATGGGCAAGCGCACGCTGCTGCTGGACGCCGACCTGGGCCTGGCCAACATCGACGTGATCCTCGGTCTGCAGCCCAAGCACACCCTGGCCGACCTGGTCGCCGGGCGCTGCACGCTGGAGGACGTCATCATCGAAGGTCCCGACGGCCTGCTGGTGGTGCCGGCCGCGTCCGGGCGCCGGCACATGGCCGAGCTGCAACCGGCCGAGCACGTCGGCCTGGTCAACGTGTTCTCCGAGCTCGAGCGCGACCTGGACGTGATGATCATCGACACCGCCGCCGGCATCACCGACAGCGTGCTGACCTTCTGCCAGGCCGCGCAGGACACCGTGGTGGTGGTCTGCGACGAGCCGGCATCGATCACCGACGCCTACGCGCTGATCAAGGTGCTCTCGCGCGAGCGCGGGGTGGACCGCATCCAGGTCGTGGCCAACATGGCGCGCGACCCCAACGAAGGCCGCGTGCTGTACGAGAAGCTGGTGCGGGTGTGCGAGAAATTCCTGGCCGACGTTTCGCTCAACTACCTGGGCTGCGTACCGCAGGACGACTGGCTGCGCCTGTCGGTGCAGCGCCAGCAGCCGGTGGTGAAGCTGTACCCGTCGGCGCCGGCCGCGCTGGCGCTGCAGGAAATCGCCCGCCGTACCGCCCGCTGGCAGGCGCCCACCGAGCCGCGCGGCGGCGTCGAGTTCTTCCTTGAGCGCATCATCCAGCGCGGGATGGCCACATGAAGCCCGCCGCTGCCGCCCAATACCGCGAGGTGCAGCGCGCCAGCGCCAACGACTGCATCGCCCGCCATTCGGACCTGGTGCGGCGCATCGCCCATCACCTGGCGGCGCGGCTGCCGGCCAGCGTCGAGATCGACGACCTGATCCAGGCCGGGATGATGGGGCTGATCGAGGCGTCGCGCAGTTACGACGCCGAACAGGGCGCCTCGTTCGAGACCTACGCCTCGATCCGCATCCGCGGCTCGATGATCGACGAGATCCGCCGTGGCGACTGGGTGCCGCGCTCGGTGCACCGCCGCGCCCGCGACGCCGCCGCCACCATCCGCCGCATCGAGCAGGCCACCGGCCGTGCCGCCAGCGCCACCGAGGTGGCCGAGGCGATGGAGATGCCGCTGCCCGAGTACCTGCGGCTGATCGAGGACGCCGCGCGCGGCCAGGTGCTGAGCCTGGAGTCGCGCATCGAGGACCAGGGCGAGCTGGATACCCCGGCCACCGGCGGGCCGACCCCGCAGCAGGTGCTCGAGCGCAGCCAGTTCGGCGAGGAACTGGGCAAGGCCATCGGCCAGTTGCCCGAGCGCGAACAACTGGTGCTGTCGCTGTACTACGAGCAGGAACTGAACCTGAAGGAGATCGGCGCGGTGCTCGGGGTGAGCGAGTCGCGGGTCTGCCAGATCCACGGCCAGGCCATGCTGCGCCTGCGCGGCCGGCTGAAGATTTTCGAGGCGGCCGACGCCGGCCTCGTCGAACCATGAAGAGGAACACCTTTTGAACAAGAACATGCGGATCCTGATCGTCGACGACTTCTCGACCATGCGGCGCATCGTCAAGAACCTGCTGGGCGACCTGGGCTTCACCAATACCGCCGAAGCCGAGGACGGGCATGCCGCATTGGCCCTGTTGAACAGCCAGCCGTTCGACTTCGTGGTCACCGACTGGAACATGCCGGTGATGACCGGCATCGAACTGCTCAAGGTGATCCGCGCCGATGCCAAGCTCAAGACGCTGCCGGTGCTGATGGTCACCGCCGAGGCCAAGCGCGAGCAGATCATCGAAGCCGCGCAGAGCGGCGTGAACGGCTACATCATCAAGCCGTTCACCGCGCAGACCCTGGAGGAGAAGCTGGGCAAGATCTTCGAACGGCTGGCGGCGAGCGCCTGATGACGATCATCTCCAGCGGGACCCCGAGCGAGAAATCGGCCCTGGTGCAACGCCTGCAGGATGCGCTGGCGGCGCTGGAAAGCGGCGATGAAACCGGCTGGCGCCGGGAAATCGACGCCCTGGCGGCACTGCGCACGCAGCCGATGATGGCCGGCCTGGGCCGGCTCGCGCGCGAGCTGGGCCAGGCGCTGGGCGAACTGCCGACGATTCCCAGCGATGCTGGCGAGCTGGACGACGCCTGTGCGCGCCTGGACCACGTGGTGGAGATGACCGAGAAGGCCACCCATCGCACCCTGGACCTGGCCGAACAGTGCCGCGAACTGGTCACCGGCCTGCGCGAGGGCAGCCTGCCGGCGGTCGAGCATGAGCAGGCCCTGGACCGCATCCGCCACAACCTCACCGAGATCGCCCTGACCCAGAGCTACCAGGACCTGACCGGGCAGATCATCCGCCGCGTGGTCGGCATCGTGCGCCGCGTGCACGAGGGCTTCGGCGCGCTCGGCCTGCCGCCGCCCGAGGAGGAAGCGCGCGGCAACGGGCTCGCCGGCCCGGCGCTGGAAGGCATCGACCGCCACGCCGTCAGCCAGAACGACGCCGACGACCTGCTTTCCGACCTGGGGCTGTGACGCCATGAGCGCCTTCGCCGACGACATCGCCGCCGACTTCATCCTCGAGGCCCAGGAAATCCTGGACCGCCTCGGCGAACAGCTGGTCGCGCTGGAACAGTCGCCCCAGGACAACGACCAGCTCAACGCGGTGTTCCGCGGCTTCCATACGCTCAAGGGCGGCGCCGGTTTCCTCGGCATCAACGCGATGGTCGAGCTGTGCCACGCCGCCGAGGAAACCCTGGGCATGGCGCGTTCGGGCAAGGCGGTGCTGCAGGCGCACCACTTCGATGCCGCGCAGCAGTCGCTGGACTGGCTGCAGGCCATGCTCGACGCGGTCTCGGCCGGCACCGACCCGCAGCACGCGCCGCCGGCGCTGATCGCGCTGTTCGACGTCGACGTGGCGCCGGCCGCTCCGGTTCCCGTGGCGGCGGCACCGGTCGCGGCCTCCGGCGGCGACCTCATCACCGAAGACGAATTCGAGGACCTGCTCGACCAGCTGCATGGCGGCGGCGCGCCTGGCGCCAAGCTGGTGGCGGCCGTTGGAGCGCCCGAGGCCGGCAGCGACCTGATCAGCGAGGACGAGTTCGAAGCCCTGCTCGACCAGCTGCATGGCGCCGCCGCCCCTGGTGCCACGCCGGTTTCGGCCGCCGCCAGGCCCGCCGCGGCATGCAAGGGCGGCGACGATCTCATCACCGAGGATGAGTTCGAAGCCCTGCTCGACACCCTGCACGGCGGCGCCGCGCCCGGCGCCCGCGCCCTGCCCGCACCCCCGGCCGCCACGCCCGCCGCTCCGGTCACGGC